>CAKTRT010000010.1 GCA_934597535.1 uncultured Oscillospiraceae bacterium
GAGACGGCCCGGAAAGATAGGTAGCGCCAACACGATAGAGGACAGCCAAACGGCTGTCCTCTTTTTCTTATCTCTCTATGCGAGCGGTCTTTGATATATAAAGAGGCAGCCGCTTGAAGCGGCTGCCTGAAATGGTAATGCGGTGTCAAACCCTTGACGCCCCTGAAAGGGGCGGGTTTAACCACTGGTTTACCGACGGTTATGATTCGCGGTGGAATCACTTTTTCTTCTCTAACAGTTTCTGGTACTGCTCAGCAAGCTTGCCGCGCAGGTTTTCAAATTCGCGCCCGCTCTCCTCCTGCGCGTCCTGCACGAAATTCTTCGTGCCGAGCTTTAGCAGCAGCTTGAACGCTTCGTTCATCATCCGCCGCGTTTCGCGGTCAAGATTCTTATACGTCTTGAGCATCGCAGATGCGCTCTTGAGCTTTTCCTCGTTCAGCTCGCTGAGCGTTTTAGCGCCTGTTGCGGTGAATACGCCGTAAAGCGCGTCAGCCAGCGCCTCGCGCTGCTGTGTGTTGAGCGAAGCCGCCCATGCGGCCAGCGCTTCATCCACAAGCTTTCCTTCGCGGGAAAAATCGTCAAGATGAACGAACTGCGTACCCTTGACCTCCCACGAAAACCCATTGTGCTGATAAATCCCCTCATAGGTCGAATATACGACCTGATAATGCTTTTCATGCTCAAGCAGCATCCCTACCACCGAGGTCTGCGGCAGGATGGTGTGGATGCGCCCGGCAATGCGCTTGTGACCCGGCGTCTCGCTAATGGGCCACGCGAAGCCCGGGCCGTCGTTATTATGAACGGCAACAATGCGCTCCTGCACCTCGACAGGCGCCTTGGCTGCGCTGTAAACTGCGAGGTTGCCGCCTTTGGAATGCCCGCCCACGCGCAGCGTTTTTTCGCTGTACTGGCGCGCCATGCGCGTCAGGTAGTTCACCGCCTGCCGCTGCGAGGGGATCTCCTCAAGAAAGCCCATGTTGAGATCCTCCTTCCAACCCACGAGCGTATCATCCGTCCCGCGGAAGGAAACATAGATGCTGCCGTTGCCAAGGTCGATCGTCAGCGCAGCGAACTGCTGCTCGATCGCATCATCGAGCAGCGCGGCATAGCCGTTAAGCGTCATGGCAGCAAAGCGCGCACTGTGCATCAGCTTTTTCAAAAGCTTCACGATCGTGCCGGGTACCAGCACGCCCATATCGTCTCCATCGCTGCCGTGGCGGGCAAAATACAGCTCCGCCGCCTCGCGCAGCAGAATACCGCGACCGATCTCGGGCGGCGGCACGATCCCCTCGAAATCGACGAAGCTCAGCTCTGCAAGGATAAGCGCATCTACCTCGTTGAAGGGTGAGACCTCCAGCGTGATATCGCCGCGCCAGTCCAGATAGTCCATCATATTTGCCATTCGTTACCTCCAGATCGTCCTAATCCTCTTTTTTCATCGTATGCCGCGCAAAGCCGCTGCGCCACAGGCGCAGCGCGCGCGCCGAAAGCGCCGCGTGCGTATTCTCCAGCTGTTCGGCGGACACCTCATCCAAGAGCCGCGCAAGCACCGTGCCGATCTCGCGGCCGCGATAGCCCAGCGCTGTGAGCGTATCGCCCGTGATTGCAAGCTCGTGCACCGTGCAGCACGCACCGCCTGCCACCAGCGCATCATAGGCCGCCTGCGCCGCAAGCCACGGTTCCTGCGCCCGCGCAAGCCCTTCGGGCGCTTTGGCGGCATTGTCTGCACGCTTGGTCAGCAGGAGATTCCCGACCGTTTCCCTGCCGCGCCGCGCCATCTCCCGGTGGATAGCGGCACGCTCGGGCGGGAACATGTCGTCAAAACATGCGAGCTGTGCGCGCACCTGCGCGCGCAATGCTTTTTCAAAGCGCAGCCGCTCCATGATCTGCTCCGCCATCTGCTCCGAGATCGCTGTGTGGCCGTAAAAATGCCCCACACCGCTTTCGTCGAGGGTCATGCACAAGGGCTTTCCAAGGTCGTGGAACAGCATCGTCCACCGAAGTGCCCGCTGCGGCGGCACCGCGCCCACAGCGCGCGCCGTATGCCCCCAGACATCAAAGCAGTGGTGGTGATTATGCTGGTCAAAGCCTATGCATGGCAGGATCTCCGGAATGGGCACAGCGAGGATCTCTGGAAACGCGAGCAGCGTATCTGTTACGTTCTCTCCGCACAGAAGCTTGTTCATCTCCGCGTATATTCGCTCGTGCGCGATGCGGGACAGAAGCCCCCGCGCTTCGTGCGCGGCGCGGGCGGTGTTCTCCTCAGCCGAAAAGCCAAGCACGGAGCAAAAGCGCACGAGACGCAATATGCGCAGAGCGTCCTCTTCAAACCGTGTCTTCGCGTCCCCTACACAGCGGAGGATGCCGCGCTTCAGATCCTCCTGTCCGCCAAAAGGATCGACGATCGCTCCGTCGGGCGACACTGCGATGGCATTGACCGTAAAATCCCGCCGGGCAAGATCCTCTTCAATGCTTGTCCCAAATACGACGGAATCGGGGTGACGGTTATCGCGGTATGCGCCGTCGCGGCGCATGGTGGTCAGCTCAATGGGCAGTCCCTCGCTCACGACCGTCACCGTGCCGTGCTGCAGGCCCGTCGGGTGCGCGCGCTCGCCGAAAAGACGCAGCACCTCCTGCGGCGGAGCGTCGGAGGTCATATCGTAATCCGATGGCTTTTCACCGCGCAGCAGCTCCCGCACGCAGCCGCCGACGAGATAAGGGGAATACCCCGCCTCACGCAGCGCGGCGAGGACCGTATCGACCGGCTTTGGCAAAGCTTGCATGGAAACCTCACAAAAAATCATTTTTTTAGGATTGCACTGAGACTATGGGTATATTATAATAGCAAAGCTGAAAATTGTAAATCACTGAAATCTCCTGTGCCGCGGCACACGGAAAGGAAGCATGGCATGAACGATCAAAAGGATATCTTTTCTTATCTTGTCCCCGGCCGGCGCGCCCACCTCGCCGGCATTGGCGGCGTTTCCATGAGCCCGCTGGCAGAAGTGCTGCTCGTCATGGGGCTGAAGGTACAAGGCAGCGACATGGCGGACGGACCCGCCGTCGAGCATTTGCGTTCGCTCGGCATTCCAGTGGCCATTGGCCACGCGGCGGATAACCTCGGCGAGTGCGATTTTGTCATCCGCACCGCCGCCATCCACAATGATAACCCCGAGATCTCCGGCGCGGTGACGCGCGGCATCCCGGTCTTTGAGCGCGCGCAGGCATGGGGCGCGATCATGAAGGGCTACAAAAATGCGCTGTGCATCTCCGGTACGCACGGCAAGACGACCACTACCAGCATGGCGACGCACATCTTCATGGCCGCGCAGAAGGACCCGACCGTGATGATCGGCGGCACCTTGCAGCTGCTGCATTCGGGCTATCGCGTTGGCAAGGGCGATACGATCATTGCCGAGAGCTGCGAATACTGCAACTCGTTTCTGAGCTTTTTCCCCACCGTTGCGGTCATTTTGAACGTGGAAGCCGACCACCTTGACTTTTTCAAGGATCTTGCCGATGTGGAGCATTCCTTCCGTCGCTTTGCCGAGCTCGTGCCCGCAGGCGGATATGTGATCGCCAATAAGGACGATACCGGCGCGCGCGATACGCTCAAAGGACTTTCCAAGCCGGTGTTCTGGTTCAGCCTAGACGATCCCACGGCCCAGTGCCATGCGGAAAATCTTGTCTGGACCGACGGTCTGCCGAGCTTTGATGTGATCGTGCGCGGCAGCTATTATGCACACGTTGCGCTGCGTGTGGGCGGCAAGCACAACATCATGAACGCGCTGGCCGCAGCGAGCGCGGCGTATCTGCTCGGCATCAGCGGCGAGGCTGTCGGTCTCGGCCTTGCGACCTTTACCGGCGCCGGCCGCCGCTTTGAGTTCAAGGGACATTACCATGGCGCCGATGTTTACGATGATTACGCCCACCATCCGGGCGAGCTGCACGCCCTGTTGACAATGGCGCGGAGCCTGCCTTACAAGCGCATCATCTGCGCCTTCCAGCCGCATACCTACACGCGCACCAAGGCGCTGTTCGATGATTTTGTCCGCGAGCTGAAGCTGCCCGATGTGGTCGTGCTGGCAGAGATCTATGCCGCACGAGAACAGAACGATATCGGCATCTCCTCTATGGATCTCTGCCGCGAGATCCCGGGCGCGATCTACTGCCCCACGCTCGACAGGGTGACCGCCGCACTGGCAGACATTGCCAGCCCCGGCGACCTCATTTTGACCGTCGGCGCGGGAGACATCTTCAAAGCCGGCGAAAAACTGCTGAAGGAAGACACCTGAAATGAATATTTCTCCACTGTATCACAATTCCCGTCCTGAGGGCGAGCTGCCTGAGCAGGAAACCGCCGCATTCGACTTTCTCGATTCCCTCGGCATTCCCTACGACCGCGTGACGCACGATCCTGCCGACACGATGGAAAAGTGCGATGCCGTCTCTGCTGTGCTCGGCGTAGACGTGTGCAAAAATCTGTTCCTCTGCAACCGGCAGAAAACAGTGTTCTACCTGTTGTGCATGCCGCCGCACAAGGCGTTTCATACCAAGGATCTGAGCCACCAGATCGGATCGGCGCGTTTATCGTTCGCGCCGGAGGAGCAGCTTTGGGATTTGCTGCACTGTATGCCGGGATCTGCAACGATCCTCG
The DNA here is from genome assembly GCA_934597535.1 of uncultured Oscillospiraceae bacterium. Lineage (GTDB taxonomy): Bacteria > Bacillota > Clostridia > Oscillospirales > Oscillospiraceae > Hominicoprocola. Next base: position 4,658 of record CAKTRT010000010.1, read on the forward strand.
GCCTGATGAACGACACGGAGCACCGCGTGCAGCTGCTCATTGACCGAGAAACGTATGAAGCAGAGTTTTTCTCCTGCCACCCGTGCCTGTGCAGTTCCACCCTGAAGCTCAAGACGAGCGACGTAAAAAATGTGCTGCTGCCGAAGGTCGGACATGAACCGATCATCGTGGAGCTGTAAGCGCAGCACCTTCTCCGTTTTCCGCAAGCAGGGCGTATCTGAAGGATACGCCCTGCTTTTCACTTTCGTATTGCAGTCTCTTCGTCAATACCGGATTTACCATGAGCAGCTTACGGAAATCTGTTCAGATTTTTGTGCTTTTACCGCAGAAAAGGACTGGCGGGAGCCTAAAAACAGCGAAAGAAAAGGCGAAGCATCCGAGGATGCTCCGCCTTTTGCAGCTTTGCCGGTTATTCTGCTTTCGGAAGCTTTCCAGCAGGCTTGACGAGCAGCGCACACAGGACGATGGCCAAAATGGTGTTGGGCAGCATGTAGGTGCCGTTATACAGCACGGAATAGAACACAGGGGACGTCATGGTCAGGCCCATGAATTCCTCGGGCATGTACTGCGCGTAGACTGACACGCCGGAGATAAAGTGGATGACAAAACGGGCAAAGCAGCCGACGAGCGCGGCGAGCGGAAGCTTGCCGTAGTGATTCTCTCTGGCGCGCAGCAGGCCTGCACAGCCGACGGCGGCGTAGGCGATGGAATAGTCGAAGATGATGGAGACCCAGTTGATGGCGGTGCCTTCGGCAAAGAAATACTTGAGCGTGCCGAAGGCAAAGCCGGCAAGAATGCCCCACGGCGCGCCCCAGCGAACGGCGAAGAGGATCAGCGGGATCATGACAAGGTTGATCGAGCCGCCGAAGCCGCCGAACGACAGGCCAATGGGGATCTTGATGTAGCTCAGCACGAGGGCGAGCGCGATGCAGATGCCGCCCTCTGCGAGGCGGCGTGTGGCGGTGCGGGAAGAAGCGGTGCTGTTCATTGGGATATACCTCCAAAAAAGTGATCCCTGTCCGCGCCGCGGAATAAATAAAGCACCGCGGCGAGGGCGTCGCGGTGCAAAGTGAATGATGCGTGGTGCTTTGCATCCCTACGCCGGCATTATCCGGATCAGGTCTGAGGGACAGCGACGACCATACGCCGCATCACAGCCGGCTTGCGCCAGCGCCCCTTGCAGTATAGCGACATCATAGCGCAAAAACCGCTTTCTGTCAAGAATAAAGCGTAATATGGAAAATAGAATAACGGGGTGAGGATTTCTGGTTGCACCGGCGTTGTGCGTGTGGTACAATAAAAATAGTTAGGCAGCCAAAATAATTGTAATTTCCATAACGGGAGGTCTGCAATGGCTTCATTTGTTGTCAACGGAAGACCGGTCACGGTCGAAAAGAACCAGAAGCTGATCCGCTTTCTGCGCGACGAGCTGCGCCTGACGAGCGTGAAGGACGGGTGCAGCGAGGGGGCGTGCGGCACCTGCCATGTGCTTATTGACGGTAAGCCCACCAAGGCCTGCATTCCGCAGACGGACAAGCTCGAGGGCAAGAATATCGTCACCGTGGAGGGGCTTTCCGACTTTGAAAAAGAGGTTTATACCTATGCCTTCGGCGAGGCCGGCGCGGTCCAGTGCGGCTTCTGTATCCCGGGCATGGTCATCTCGGCCAAGGCGCTTCTTGACCAGAACCCCGCTCCCACGCGCGAGGAGGCAGCCTTTGCCATCCGCAACAACATCTGCCGCTGCACGGGATATGTAAAGATCATCGATGCGATCCTGCTGGCGGCGGAGATCTTCCGCGAGGGGACGATCCCCGCGCCTGCGGAGGACGGCTATCAGATCGGCCAGCGCGTGCATCGCATCGATGTTGCGGAAAAGGTGCTGGGCTGCGGTCAGTATCCCGACGATGTATATGTGGACGGGATGTGCTACGGCAGCGCCGTGCGCAGCCAGTATCCCCGCGCCCGCGTGCTTTCTATCGACAAGAGCGAGGCTGAGGCGCTGCCGGGCGTTGTCTGTGTGCTGACGGCGGAGGACGTGCCCGGCAAGCTCAATGTCGGCCATATCAAAAAGGATCAGCCCACAATGATCCCGGTTGGTCAGGTGACGCAGTATCTCGGCGATGCGGTCGCACTTGTCTGCGCACGCGACCGCGAGACGCTGGAGACGGCCAAGAAGCTCGTCAGGGTCGAGTATGAGGTGCTGCCCGCCGTTTTTGACCCTGTGGATGCCCTCAGAGAAGACGCGCCGCTCGTTTTTGAGAACGATAAGAGCAACGTACAGGCAGAAAAGCACATTGCCCGCGGCAATGCGGACGAAGCCATCAGAAATTCCAAATATGTTCTGCACGAGAAGTTTGAAACGCCGTGGACCGAGCACGCCTTTCTGGAACCGGAGTGCTGCGTGGCGCTGCCGCTCGACAACGGCGGCGTGAAACTCCTGACCACCGACCAGAGCGCGCATACCACCATGCACGAGTGTGCGTCGATGCTCGGCGTTGATTATGAGCATTGCCAGGTTCAGAATATGCTTGTCGGCGGCGGTTTCGGCGGAAAGGAAGACATGTCCGTGCAGCATCACGCAGCGCTGATCGCGTATGTTGCACGCGTGCCAGTCAAGGTCAAGCTCACGCGGCAGGAATCCATTCTGATCCACCCCAAGCGGCATCCGATGTGGATGGACTTTACGATGGGCTGCGATGAAAACGGCATCATTCAAGGTGTGAAGGCAAGCGTTATCTCCGATACCGGCGCGTTTGCCTCGCTCGGCGGCCCAGTGCTCGAGCGCGCATGCACGCATGCCGCAGGCCCGTACAATTACCAGAATTTCGAGATCGCGGGCAAGGCCCTTTACACCAACAACCCGCCTGCGGGCGCGTTCCGCGGCTTTGGCGTGACCCAGACCTGCTTTGCCACAGAGACGCTTTTGAACGAAATGGCCGATCTTGTCGGCATTTCCCCGTGGGAGATCCGTTACCGCAATGCGATCCGTCCGGGGCAGGAGCTGCCGAACGGCCAGATCGTCGGGCCGGAGACCGGCCTTGTGGAGACGCTTGAAGCCATCAAGCCTTATTACGACGAGGCCGTGAAGAACGGAGAGCCGGTCGGCCTTGCCTGTGCAATGAAAAATGCGGGCGTCGGCGTCGGCCTGCCGGACTGGGGACGCTGCAAGCTCATTATCGAGGACGATGCAAAGGTGCATATCTATGCCGGCGCATCCTGTATCGGTCAGGGCCTTGGCACGGTGTTGACGCAGATGGTCGTAACGAACGCGGGCGTAAAGCCGGACGAGATCGTTTATGAGCGCAGCAACACATGGATCGCAAGCGACAGCGGCGATACCTCCGGCTCGCGCCAGACGCTCGTGACCGGCGAGGCCTGCCGCCGCGCCTGCGAGGAGCTGAAGGCGGCGCTCGGCGGTAAAACGCTTCCCGACCTGATCGGACGGGAGTTCTACGGCGAATACCTCGCCAAGACGGATCCGCTCGGTGCGGATGTGCCGCATCCGGTGTCCCATGTGGCCTATGGCTACGCGACGCAGCTGTGCGTGGTGGACAAAGAGACCGGCCTTGTCAAAAAGATGGTCGCCGCGCACGATGTCGGCAAGGCCATCAACCCGCTTTCCTGCGAGGGGCAGATCGAAGGCGGTGTGGTGATGAGCATGGGCTACGCACTGACAGAGAAGTATCCGCTTGCCGAGGGCAAGCCTACAGCGAAATACGGCATGCTTGGCCTTTTCCGAGCCAATCAGATCCCCGAGATCCGCGCCATCGTGATCGACAAACCGGGCCTGCCGCTGGCAAACGGTGCCATCGGTATTGGTGAGATCACCTCCATCCCCACGGCTCCGGCTATTGCGGACGCCTACTTCCGCTATGACGGCGAGCGCCGGCGCAGCCTGCCGCTCGACCATACGCCGTACAAAAAGTAAGAAGGCATGAAAAAGGTTCTCATCATTTATACCGGCGGCACTATCGGCATGACGCGGACGGAGAACGGCTATGCGCCGGAGTCCGGACGCTTCCGCGCTGCGCTGGATACCATTGCTGACCTGCATGCGCCGGAAATGCCGGAATGGGAGTTTGCTGAGCTTTCCCCGCTGCTCGACTCTTCCAATATGACAGTGCGCGAGTGGAATCACATCGCCGCGCTTGTGGCGCGGGAGTACGACGGATACGACGGCTTTGTTATCCTGCACGGCACGGACACGATGGCTTACACGGCCTCGGCGCTGTCGTTTATGCTTGGCGGACTGGATAAGCCTGTGGTGCTCACTGGCTCGCAGATCCCGCTGTGCGAGATCCGCAGCGACGGGCGGGAGAATCTCATCACCGCGCTGCTGATCGCGGGGGAGGGCATCGTTCGCGAGGTATGCCTTTACTTCGGCGGAAGACTGCTGCGCGGCAACCGCGCGACAAAGTATTCCGCCGACGGGCTGATCGCCTTTGTTTCACCGGACTACCCTTGCCTTGCCGAGGTGGGGATCGCTATCAAATACAACGAAGCCGCCCTCCTGCCGCGGCAGGAAGGCGGGCTGAGGCTGCAAACGCTGGACAATATTCCCATCGGGGTCATCAAGGTTTTTCCCGGCATACAGTTTTCGCTGTTCGAATCCATCATGACGGAAAAGCTGCGCGGCATCGTGGTCGAGACCTTCGGCGCGGGCAATATCCCGGGCGATGGGGGAGCGCTGCTGCCGATCATCCGCAAGGCATTCCAGAACGGCACGGTGCTCACGGTCTGCTCCCAGTGCCCGCAGGGTGCGGTGGCGCTCGGCGCATATGAAACGTCGAGCGCACTCAAGCGCGCGGGCGCCGTCAGCGGGCGCGATATGACGACCGAGGCTGCCGTTGCCAAGCTCTATTACCTCTTTTCCTGCGGATATGACAAGGAAACGGTCAAGCGCCTGATGGAGCAGGATCTGCGCGGCGAGATCACGGTGGACTGAGCGCGTCGAGCGACGCGCGTGTATCCACATCGCTCAGCTGCCGCGCATCGACCTCGCAGAGCAGGAGAGCATCCTCGTGCGCGCGGATGACACGGCTGCCGCCGACATCACCGGTGAGCGCGAGCAGCTCGGGGAAAAAGCGCGAGGGGAAAATGCACGGGTTGCCGCGCACGCCGCCGTGGCCAAGAGCGACGATGCAGTTCGGGTGCGCGCGATAGAGATCTATTTCACGCGCCACACTTTCCTGCTCCAGCAGCGGCTGGTCGGCGACCATGTAGCAGATGGCGCGGCAGCCTGCCTGCAGCGCGGCGGTGCCAAGGCGGACGGTCTCGCTCTGGCCGCGTTCCGGGTGGGGATTGAGCAGTGCCTCGAAGCCGAAGCGCTTGCTGAGCGCTATGATCTCCGCATACTGTGTGACAACGAGCACGCGCGCGAACTGTTCGCGCGGGATAGCGTCCATGGCGCGCTCGATGAGCGTTTTGCCGTCAAAAACGGCGGAAAGCTTGTTTTGACCGAAGCGTTCGGCGTTTCCGGCAGCCATGAGCAGGCAGCCGAGAGGGAGAGCGTGTTTCATTTGCATCACCTGAAAAGCATTTCATTTTGTCAATCATAGCAGAGTTTGCGGCGGGGGACAAGGGAGAAATGCCCGATGTTCTCTAAATAATATCACGCAAGATGCTGTACACTCTGGCTAATTTGTGCTAAAATCAACGTAAATATCCGAAACTTTCGAGCAAAACCGCCAAAGCGGAATGCTCTGACGAGGAGGAAGATCCATGAACAAGGTAGGAAAAAGCGAGATCCGCGTAGATGCGTTCGATAAGGTCACGGGGCGCACAAAATATTACGAGGATCGGATGCCTGCCGGCGCGCTGTACGCGCGGATCAAGCATTCCACCATCGCGCACGGCTACGTCAAAAGTGTGGACAGATCCGCTGCCGAGGCGATCCCGGGCGTGGTGAAGGTGCTGACATGCTTTGACGCGCCGCAGCACTGTTTTCCGACAGCGGGCCATCCGTGGTCGATGGATCCGGGGCATCAGGATGTGGCTGACCGCAACCTTTTGAACCGCCATGTGCGCTATTACGGCGACGATGTCGCAGTTGTCATCGCGGAGGACGAGGTCTCGGCCATGCAGGGCGTGCGCGCGCTGAAGGTCGAATATGAGGAGCTGCCGTTCGTGCTGGATGTGCAGAAGGCGATGGAGCCGGGCGCACCGTGCATCCACGAGGAATATCCGGATAACATTCTCAAGCATACGGATATCCGCAAGGGTGATTATCAGACCGCCATTCAGGAGCCGGGCCTTATCAAGGTCGAGGGCTGGTACGATACGCCGACCGTGCAGCACTGCCATATCGAGAACCACGGCTGCTACGCCTATGAAGAAAACGGCCGCATCGTGGTCGTCTCGTCCACGCAGATCCCGCACATCGTGCGCCGCATCGTCGGTCAGGCGCTGGGGCGGCCGTGGGCGGATATCCGCGTCGTCAAGCCCTACATCGGCGGCGGCTTCGGCAACAAGCAGGACGCGCTCTATGAGCCGCTGTGCGCGTGGTGCTCCACGCAGGTGGACGGCCGCTGTGTGCGCATCGACTGCTCGCGCGAGGAGACGTTCGTCAGTAACCGTGTGCGCCATGCCATCCGCATCCACATCGTCACGTGGCTGCACCCGGATGGGGCGATCGCCGCGCGCAAGGTCGAGTGTTTCTCCAATCAGGGGGCTTACGCCTCTCACGGCCACTCCATTGTCGCCAAGGCGCTTGGCTCGTTCCCGCAGATCTACCCCTGCGAGCATTTTGAGGGCGATGCCTACACCGTTTTCACCAACCGTCCTGCGGCGGGCGCGATGCGCGGCTACGGGATGCCGCAGGCCTCGTTTGCAGACGATGCGAATATTGACGAGTGCGCGGCGGCCGTCCATATGGATCCGCTCGAATACCGCATGAAGTACATCATGCCCAAGGGCTTTCACGACGGCTTCTCCGGCAACACGAACTACTATGATTCCTTCCGCGAGTGTCTGGAGAAAGGCAAGGAATACATTGATTACGACCGCAAGGTCAGGGAATACGCCAAGGACACCGGCCCCATCCGCCGCGGCATCGGCGTCGCGGCCTTCTGGTACAACACGGCGGTGTATCCCATTTCGCTTGAAACCTCCTCAAACCGCATGCTGCTGAACCTTGACGGCACGGTGACGATGCAGTGCGGCGAGACGGAGATCGGTCAGGGCGCGGACACGGCCTATTCACAGATGACGGCCGAGGCTGTCGGCCTTGCGAGCTACCGTGATGTACACGTCGTCTCCTGTCAGGACACGGATGTGACGCCTACGGGTCTCGGCGCTTACGCGAGCCGCCAGACCTATGTGGCGGGCTTTTCCATCCGCCAGACGGCGACGCTGCTGCGGCAGAAAATTCTTCAGTACGCGACGAAGCTTACCCGTCAGGCGGTGGACAATATGGACATCGTAAACGGCAACATCGTCCGTAAGATGGACGGCATGGTGCTCATGTCGCTCTCCGAGCTTGCGATGACCGCGCAGTACAATGCCGCAGATTCAGAGCACATCACCGCCGAATCGACCTACACCATCCGCAACAACGCCTATTCCTTCGGCTGTACCTTTGCCGATGTCGAGGTCGATATCCCGCTGTGCAAGGTGACGCTCAAAAATATCATCAATGTGCACGACTGCGGCAAGCTCATCAACCCCGCGCTGGCCGAGGCGCAGGTCCACGGCGGCATGTCCATGGCCATCGGATACGGCATGAGCGAGCAGCTGCTCTTCGATGAGAAGACCGGCCGGCCGCTCAACAACAACCTGCTGGATTACAAGCTCTCAACGTTTATGGATCACCCGCACCTTGAGGCACAGTTCATTGAAAATCCGGAGCCGACGTCGCCGTTTGGCACCAAGGCGCTCGGCGAACCGCCTGCGTGTTCGGGCGCGCCGGCGATCCGCAACGCCATTTTCAATGCGACGGGCGTGCCTATTGATGTCGCCCCCATCACGCCGCACGTGCTGTACGCAGAGTTCAGCAAGGCGGGATTGATCCACGACAGCTGGAAGGAGGAAAAGTAAGCCATGTATGATATGAAAGCGCTCTACGAGGCGCAAAGCGTACAGAATGCGGTCGCTCTCCGGCTTGAGCACCCCGAGGCGCAGATCATCGCCGGCGGCAGCGACGTGCTCGTGCAGATGCGCGAGGGCAAGCGCGCCGGAAAAGAGCTGATCTCCATCTACGGTCTTGACGAGCTGCGCGGCATTACGATCGACGCCGATGAAAATATCCGCATCGGTTCGCTCACGAGCTTTTCCCACATCACGCGAGACCCCATCATCCAGAAATATATCAATGTTCTCGGCGAGGCAGTCGATATGGTCGGCGGCCCGCAGATCCGAAACATCGGCACCATCGGCGGCAACACCTGCAACGGCGTGACGAGCGCGGACTCTGCCTCCACGCTGCACGCATGGGAGGCCATCGTTGAGTTGACGGGAAAGAACGGTGTCCGCCGCCTGCCCATCAAGGACTTTTACATCAAGGCCGGTCAGGTCGATATCCGTGTGGAGGACGGCGAGATCCAGACTGCTATCCTGATCCCCAAGGCGAGCTACGAGAACTGCTATGGCTACTACATCAAGTACGCCATGCGAAACGCGATGGACATTGCAACGCTGGGATGCAGCGTGAATGTGCGTCTGAGCGCAGACAAAAAGACGATCGAGCGCGCCCGCATTGCCTACGGCGTGGCCGGCCCAGTGCCGATGCGCTGCCCGAGTGCAGAAGCGGCTGCCAAGGATAAACCCTTGACACTTGCGACGGCGGAAGAGTTTTCGCTTGCCGTCCTCAACGATATCCATGCGCGCGACAGCTGGCGCGCCTCCAAGGCATTCCGCGAGCACATTGCGGTGGAAATGGCCAAGCGCTGCCTGATCGAATCCATCAAACGGGCGGGAGGTGTCATCGAATGAGTCAGTATAAGCTGGTGCGGTTCAACTTAAACGGCAAGGACGTTGAAAAGATGGTCGATGTGCGCGCGTCGTTGACCGACATGCTGCGAAACGACTACCACATGACGTCCGTGAAAAAGGGCTGCGAGGTGGGCGAGTGCGGCGCGTGCAACGTCATCATCGACGGCGAAGCCTACAATTCCTGCATCTATCTCGCCGTCTGGGCGGAGGGCAAGCATATCCGCACGCTTGAGAGCCTGATGGGCCCAGACGGTGAGCTGAGCGATATTCAGCAGGCCTTTATGGAAGAAACGGCTGTGCAGTGCGGTTTCTGCACGCCCGGCTTCATTATGACGGCGGTGGAGATCCTCGAGGCCGGTAAGCTTTACTCGGATGATGAGCTGCGCAAGTTCCTCTCCGGCCACCTTTGCCGCTGCACAGGCTACGAGAATATTTTCCGCGCGGTGAAGAAGACAATGTACCGCCGTCTCGGGAAAGAGATCGACTTCTGAGACTTTCGCCGATATCGTACAAGGACGCGGCGGCACCTTTATAAAATCGAAACAGGAAAAATATTGCTCAAATGAGAAAGTGGTGCTATAATACCGATAGCACCACTTTTATTTATGAACGGCGTGAAAGGGAGGGACTATTATGGTCATTACCGTTGGCAGACAGTACGGAAGCGGCGGCCGCGAGATCGGCACGATGCTTGCCCAGCAACTGGGCATCACCTATTACGACGACCTGCTGCTGAAAAAGGCGGCGGAAGAGAGCGGACTCTGCGAGGAGCTGTTCCATTCCTTTGACGAGCGCCCGAAGAGCTTCCTTTATTCGATCGCGATGGATCCGTATTCCTTCTCGATGAATCATGTGACGCCCAAGGGTTCCATTGAGCAGCAGGTCTATCTTGCCACTTATGATACGATCAAAAAGCTGGCGGATGCCGGTCCCTGCGTACTCATTGGCCGCTGCGCGGACTATGCGCTCAAGGATCGCAGCGACGTGATCAATCTCTTCGTCACCGCCCCGCTGGAAAACCGCATCAAGCGCGTGGCTGCACGCAACAACATCAGCGAGAGCGAGGCGAAGGATCGCATCAAGAAGACGGATAAGTCCCGTGCGTCCTACTATAACTACTATTCTTCCAAGGATTGGGGCGACGCGAAGAGCTACGATCTCTGCATTGATTCGAGCCTGCTCGGCATCGAAGGTACGGTGGAGCTTTTGAAGGAGCTTGTGCGCATCAAGGGCATGAAATAAAACCGCGTACTGCGAGCAGCCGCCAAAGGCGGCTGCTTTTTTTGCGGTTCAAGTTGTCCAAAAATCACGCGCCGATTCTGTGAAAAAAGTTTACGAATCCCCCTCTATACAAAAGGGGAAAAATACGGTAAAATATAAACGTGAAAAATTGAATTTGTATCCTGAAGGGAGAGATGGAGAGCGTGGCTCAGCTGAAGTACAAGCGCGTGCTGCTCAAGATCAGCGGCGAGGCGCTGGCAGGGGAGAAGCATTTTGGATTTGATTTTGATGTGGTGTCCCACGTTTGCGATGTGATCAAGCGCTGCGTCGATATGGGCGTTGAGATGGGCATTGTCATCGGCGGCGGCAACTTCTGGCGCGGCGTGAAAAACGGTGAGGGTTACATTGAGCGCACCCGTGCCGACCATATGGGCATGCTGGCCACGGCGATGAACTGCATGGCTGTGGCGGACGTGCTGGAACAGAAGGGCGTGGACGTGCGCGTGCAGACGGCTCTGGAGATCAAAGAGGTCGCCGAGCCATACATTCGCGCCCGCGCTATCCGGCACCTTGAAAAGGGCCGTGTGGTGCTCTTTGGCTGCGGTATCGGCTCTCCGTTTTTCTCAACGGATACGGCGGCGGTGCTGCGCGCGGCGGAGATCAATGCCGATGTGATCCTGCTGGCCAAAAATATCGACGGCGTCTACAATGCCGATCCTGCCAAGGATGCGAGCGCTGTCAAATATGACGCGATCTCATATGAGGATGTGCTCGCCCAGCACCTTGCGGTCATGGACTCCACGGCCACGTCCCTCTCAATGGACAATCATATTCCTGTGCTGGTGTTTGCGCTCAAGGACCCCGAGAATATCATCCGTGCGGTCAAGGGCGAGAAGATCGGCACCATCGTCGGTGAAGAATAAGCATTTCCCGCATTGCTGCGGCTTGATATCATTGAATTTTTTTGAGGAGGTTTCCCCATGAATAAGGACGATTACAAGGTTTATTCCGAAAAGATGAGAAAAAGCATCGACTCTGTTTCGGCGGACTTTGCCGCTGTGCGCGCCGGCCGTGCCAATGCTGCCGTGCTCGACCGTATCATGGTCGATTATTACGGTTCTCCTACGCCCATTCAGCAGATCGCGGCCATCGCCTCTCCCGACCCGCGCCAGCTCGTCATCACCCCGTGGGACGGCACGGCGCTCAAGCTCATTGAGCGCGCCATTCAGGAGTCTGATCTTGGCATCAACCCGCAGAACGACGGCAAGTCCATCCGTCTTTCCTTCCCGCAGCTGACCGAGGAGCGCCGCAAGGAGCTGGTCAAGCAGATCCGCAAGTATTCCGAGGGCGGCAAGGTCGCCATCCGCAACATCCGCCGCGACGCGATGGAGGCCTTTAAGAAAAAGCAGAAAGCCAGCGAGATCACCGAGGACGATCTGAAGATCGCCGAGAAGGATCTGCAGAAGCTGACCGATGACATGTGCAAAGAGGTCGATGCTCTTCTCGAAAAGAAGGAGAAAGAGCTGATGGCGGTCTAAAATGGGCCTTTTTTCCAAAGAGAACAGGGCGGGGCAGGTTGATTTGAGCAACCTGCCTTGTCATGTTGCCGTCATTATGGACGGCAACGGCCGCTGGGCGCAAAAGCGCGGACTTCCGCGCTCGGCCGGTCACAAGGCGGGGGCGGAGACATTTCGCAGGCTTGGCACCTACTGCAAAAACTTAGGTATCGACTACCTGACGGTCTACGCCTTTTCTACCGAGAACTGGAAACGGCCGAAGGACGAGATCGACGGCATCATGCGCTTGCTCGAGCAGTACCTGCACGAGTGCATCGACACGATGGAAAAGGACGGCAACCGCCTGCGCTTTTTGGGCGACCTCAGCGTCCTGACGCCGGAGCTTCGGGCGCTCATCGACGGGACGAACGAGATCTCGTCCCGCATCGAAGGATTTCAGGCCAACGTCTGCCTCAACTACGGCGGACGCGATGAAATCCTGCACGCCGCCCGCGCCTTCGCGCGTGACTGCGCGGCAGGGGAGCGGGACGCGGACAGCCTGACCGAGGAGGGCTTTTCGCGCTACCTCTATTCGAGCGGGCTTCCTGATCCAGACCTTCTCATCCGTCCCGGCGGGGAGAAGCGCATCAGCAATTACCTTTTGTGGCAGTGCGCGTACAGTGAGTTCTACTTTTGCGACACGCTCTGGCCTGACTTTACAGAAAGAGAGTTCGACAAGGCGCTCGTCGCGTATCAGCAGCGCGAGCGGCGCTTTGGCGGACTGAAATAGGAGAAACAGAAATGAAACAAAGATGGTTGGTGGTGATCGTTGGATTGCCGGCGCTGCTCGCCGTGCTGCTTGCCTGCCCCGCGTGGGCGACGATGCTCGTCGTCTGCGGCATCGCGGGCATCGCGGCCTATGAGCTGCTGCACACGGCGGGAGAGAACGTCCCGGCGAATTTCTACTTTGGACTTGTCACGACGGTCGTCATGCAGGAGATATGGCTCTATTTGGAAAAGGCGAGCGGCGTACACACTCTCCCGATTTCGACTGTTACGATCTTCCGCTGGATCCTTGTGATGATGGCGTTCCTCTTCGCGGTCGTCTCTTACGGAAAGGAAAAACCGTTCACGTTCCACGATGTGGCGGTGTCGATCGTCGGCGGCATCGTGTTCCCGGCGATGTACAGCTGCATTTTCCTGCTGCGCATGGACGAAAACTATGGCAAGCTCTATGTGCTCGCGCCGTTCTGCGTCGCCTTTGTGGGCGATGCGCTGTCGATGTATTTTGGCATGTGGTTCGGCAAGCGCAAGATGGCGCCGCACGTCAGCCCGCACAAGACCTGGGCGGGCGCGATCGGCGGGCCCATCGGCAGCGCGCTTGCGCTGGTGCTGCTCGGCCTTGTCGGACAGAAGCTGCTCGGCTACGCGCCCAATTACCTCATGCTGATCCTCGTGGGCGTGGTGGCGAATATCTTCGGCCAGCTCGGTGACCTTTCGATGTCGCTCATCAAACGCGAGGCGGGCATCAAGGACTACAGTCACCTTTTCCTGACGCACGGCGGCATGCTTGACCGCTTTGATTCCACACTCTTCATCGCTCCGGTCGTATGGTATGCAGTTTGTGGAGGCTTGCTGTGACAAGGAGTATTGCTTTACTTGGCTCCACCGGCTCCATCGGCCGCCAGACGCTTGAGGTGGCGCGTGAGCTGGGGCTTTCCGTCGCCGCGCTGACGGCGAATAAGAGCGTTGACCTCATTGAACAGCAGGCGCGGGAATTTTGCCCGCGTCTTGCCGTGCTTTATGACGAGGATGCGGCGCGCGAGCTGCGCGCGCGGCTCTCCGACACAAACACCCAAGTGCTCTCCGGTATGGAGGGCCTTCTGGCTGCCGCCACGGCGGACGACGCCGACACGGTCGTGACCGCCGTGATGGGCATGATCGGCCTCCAGCCGACGCTTGCGGCCATCGAGAAGAAAAAGCGCATCGCGCTTGCCAACAAGGAAACGCTCGTCTGCGCGGGGGAGCTTGTCGTGGATGCGGCGGAGCGCTGCGGCGCAGAGATCGTGCCGGTGGACAGCGAGCACAGCGCGATCTTCCAGTGCCTGCAAGGCTGTCGCGACCGCGGCGAGATCAAGCGCCTGATCTTGACCTGCTCGGGCGGGCCGTTCTACGGTCTGAGTGCGCAGGAGCTTGCAACGAAGACGAAGGCCGACGCGCTCAAACACCCGAACTGGACGATGGGCGCGAAGATCACCATCGACTCGGCGACGCTCATGAACAAGGGCCTTGAGATCATCGAGGCCATGCGCCTTTACCGCCTGCCGCTGCGTCAGGTCGATGCGGTCATCCATCGCCAGAGCATCGTGCACTCGCTCGTCGAGTTCCGCGACGGGGCGATGCTCGCCCAGCTCGGCACGCCGGATATGAAGCTGCCCATCCGCTACGCGATGACGTACCCCAATCGGACTGTTTCGCCCGCAGAGCCGCTTGATCTTCTCAAATGCCCGCCGCTCACGTTCGCCGAGCCAGACGAAGAGGCCTTCCGCTGTCTCAAGATCGCCAGGCAGTGCGCCGCTGTCGGCAATGTCTGCTGCGCGGCGATGAACGGCGCGAACGAAGAGGCCGTCGCGGCGTTTCTGCGCGACGAGATCGGCATCCGTGCCATCCCTGACCTCATCGAAGCGGCGCTCGACAAGACGGAGACGGTATATCAGCCGCAGCTTTCGGATATTCTGGAAGCAGACCGCTGCGCACGCGAGGTCGTGCGCAAGCGCTTACATTGACCTTCTGATAGGAGAGACCATGGTTTATATTCTCATTGCGATCCTGATTTTCGGCGTGCTCATCGCCGTGCACGAGCTTGGCCATTTTTTGGCGGCCAAGGCTTGCGGCGTGCGCGTCAATGAATTTTCCATCGGCATGGGCCCGCAGCTTCTGCATAAGACAAAAGGGGACACCGAATACTCGCTGCGGCTCCTGCCCATCGGCGGCTACTGCGCCATGGAGGGCGAGGACGAGGACTCGGACGACGAGCGTGCGCTGGGCCGCCAGGTCTGGTGGAAGAAGTTTATTATCTTCGTCGCGGGCGCGTTCATGAACTTTCTGACGGGCCTTCTCATCATCGTCTGCCTGTACGCGGGCGCGCAGGCGTTCTACACAACGGAGATCATCGAGCTGAACCCCGATTTCCCGCAGCAGGGGGAGGACGGCCTGATGCCCGGCGATATGATCTACGCCATCAACGGCGAGCGCATCTATTTGAAGAGCGACGTGTCGCTCATCATGAGCCTGCGCGGCGACAGCGGCACGCTCGAAATGACGGTGCTGCGCGACGGGAAGAAGCTCGATCGCACGCTCACGAAGCGAGTCTACACCGACGAAAACGGCAAGGAGTACGAGGCCTATGGCTTCACCTATGGCGGCATCGTCAAAGCGACGCCGCTCAACCGCCTGCAATACAGCTGGTACCAGACGATGGATTATGTCCGCATTGTGCGGCTGAGTCTGCAAATGTTGATCTCGGGCGCGGCAGGGGTGAACGATCTGAGCGGGCCGGTCGGCATTGTTTCAACGATCACGGAGGTCGGCAAGGAGACCGAGGCAGAGGCGGGCTTTGGCGCCGCGATGGAAAATATCCTTTACTTTGCCGCGATGATCGCGGTGAACCTCGCTGTGATGAACCTGCTGCCGCTGCCCGCGCTCGACGGCGGACACGTGCTGTTTCTGCTCGTCAACGGCATCGCTGTGGCGCTGTTTAAAAAGGAGATTCCATCCAAATATCTGAACGTCATCAATGGTATCGGCTTTGCGCTCTTAATGGCGCTGATGCTGTTCGTCACGTTCCATGACATTGTCAAGCTTTTGTGAGGAGAGTGCGTATGAGCAAGCAGATCATCGCGGGCGGCGTCGCCATCGGCGGCGGCGCACCGGTCACCATCCAGTCGATGTGCAACACGCACACCGAGGACGCAAAGGCTACCATCGCGCAGATCCATGCGCTTGAAGAGGCGGGCTGCGAGATCGTGCGCGTCACGGTGCCGAACATGGAGGCCGCGCACGCACTGAGCGAGATCAGAGAGAACATCTCCATCCCGCTCGTCGCGGACATCCACTTTGACTACCGCCTCGCCGTCGAAGCGGCGGCGCGCGGCGCGGACAAAATTCGCATCAATCCCGGCAACATTGGGGGAGACGACCGCGTCAAAGCGGTCATCGACGCCTGTCGGGCGCATCACGTTCCCATCCGCATCGGTGTGAACGGCGGCTCACTTGAAAAGGAGCTGCTCGAAAAATATGGCCGCGTGACGCCCGAGGCGCTCGTTGAGAGCGCGCTCAGACATGTGCGGCTGCTTGAAAAGTTTGATTTTACCGATATCTGTATTTCGGTCAAAAGCTCCGATGTGCCGCTCAACATGGCGGCTTACCGCCTGCTGCACGAAAAGGTAGACTATCCGCTTCATCTCGGCGTGACCGAGGCGGGCACGCCCGCGATGGGACTGTTGAAGTCCGCCATCGGCATCGGCGGCCTTCTGTGCGAGGGCATTGGCGATACGGTGCGCGTCTCCCTCACGGCGGACCCCGTGGAGGAGGTCTACGCCGCCAAGCGCATCTTGCAGGCCTGCGGTATCCGCCGCAGCGGCGTGAACCTCGTCTCCTGCCCGACCTGCGGCCGCACGGCGTATGATATGATCCCGATCGCCGAAGAACTGGAGCGCCGCCTTGCCGACTGCAAGAAAAACATCACAGTCGCCGTGATGGGCTGCGTCGTCAATGGGCCGGGCGAGGCCTCGGCCGCCGATATCGGCGTGGCCGGAGGGAAGGGAGAAGGATTGATTTTTCGGAAAGGAAAAGTGCTTTACAAGGTTCCTCAGGAGCGCCTTGTGGAGGCACTGATGGAGGAGATCGAAAAGCTCTGACTGAGCGGAAACGATACGGAGATAAGGTTGTGGCTATGGCACAAAAGATTCCTTTTTTTGAATTATTTACCGACTTTTCGCCGGACTTCGACCTGCGTGTCCCGCTCAATGCCGCGACGGTCACGAACATGGTGCTTGAGCCGGAAACGCGTGCAATGACGCTTGACATGACCGTGCGCGCCGAATGGGGGGAAGCAATGCGCGAGCAGCTTGAGCAGCGGCTCGCAAGGCACTACGAGCTTGCGCGCGTGACGCTGCATGTTCGCTCGACGGCCGAAAGCTTCCCGGACATGACAAAAAATGCAGGGCGCAAGGTCAGCGGCGGCGGGAATGTCATCATGGGCCGCGAAATCGCCAAGGGACGTGTTCTCCCCATCAGCGAGCTGACGCCCAAGGCCGGCCACGTTGTGGTCGAGGGCAAGGTCTTCAAGTTCGACTGCCACGAGACGCGGCGTGCAGGCATGTGGACGATGCTCATCGAGATCACGGATTATGATGGCTCGCTGATGATCCGCCGCAGCCTTTCCGAGCGCGAGGCGCAGGAGCTGAACGGCAGGATCGACAACGGCATGTGGCTGCGCATCAGCGGCCGCATGGAGCTCTCCTACGACGGCAAAGATATGCAGCTCAACCCACAGGATATCATGCAGATCGAGCACGCCGAGCGCAAGGACACAGCGGAGGAGAAGCGCGTCGAGCTGCACCTGCATACCCGCATGTCCAACATGGACGCGCTGACTGATACTGCGGCAGTGGTCAAGCGTGCGATCAAGTGGGGAATGCCCGCCATCGCCATCACCGATCACGGCGTGGCGCAGAGCTTCCCCGACGCCTGGCATACCGGAGAGGGTAAAATAAAACTCCTTTACGGCTGCGAGGGCTACTTTCTCAACAACATCGACGACCGCATCTGTGTACACGGCCCGCAGGACGGCGACTTTTCCACGGAAATATGCTGTTTTGACATTGAAACGACCGGACTCAAGGTCGCGCACGACGCCATCACCGAGATCGGCGCGGTCATCCTGAAGAATGGCGAGATCGTGGATACGTTCCAGACCTTTGTCGATCCCGAGCGCCGGCTTTCGCCCGAGATCATCGGTCTGACCGGCATTACGGACGACATGCTGCGCGGCGCGCCAAAATTGGAGGACGCGCTGCATGCGTTCCTCGATTTTGCGGGCGACCGCCCACTTGCTGCGCACAACGCGGAGTTTGATATCAGCTTCATCCGTGCGGGCTGCAAGAAATGCGCTATTCCGTTCGATCCGACATATCTCGACTCGCTTATTTTCGCGCAGAACCTTCTGCCGGAGCTGGGCAAGTACAAGCTCGACATCGTGGCCGACCACCTACAGCTGCCGCAATTCAACCACCACCGCGCATCTGACGATGCAGTGCCGGTCGCGCAGATGCTCGCAAAGTTTTTTGCCATGCTTGAGGAGCGCGGCGTAACAAGGCTGCAGCAGATCAACGACGAGATGGCCAAGCTCCGCCCGCTGGGGATGAAGCGCAGCCGTTTTCCGAAGCATATCATCCTGATCGCAAAAAATAAGGTGGGGCTGAAAAACCTTTATCAGCTCATCTCGGCATCAAACCTCAAGTACTTCAAGCGAGTGCCCATCATTCCCAAGAGCGAGCTGAACCAGCACCGCGAGGGGCTGATCGTCGGCTCCGCCTGCGAGGCGGGCGAGCTGTTCCGCGCGATCGTCGATCACAAGGACTGGAGCGAGCTCAAGCGCATCGCATCGTACTATGATTTTCTGGAGATCCAGCCCATCTGCAATAACCGCTTTATGGTGCGCGACGGGACTGTGCGCGATGACGAAGACCTCAAGGACTTCAACCGCACCGTTGTCAAACTCGGCGAAGAGCTCGGCAAGCCCGTCTGCGCGACAGGCGATGTTCATTTCCTTGACCCGGAGGATGAGGTCTACCGCCACATCCTGCTGGCCTCGAAAAAATTCCCCGACGCGAACGAGCCGGTGCCGCTCTACTTCCGCACGACGGACGAGATGCTCAAGGAATTCGACTACCTCGGCAAGGAAAAGGCCTACGAGGTCGTTGTGACGAACACCCGCGCCATCGCCGAGCAGGTGGAGGATATCGAGCTGCTGCCAAAGGGACAGCTCTTCCCGCCGCGGCTGGAAAATTCCGAGGAAGACCTCAACCGCATGGTCTGGGATAAGGCGCATGAGCTGTACGGCGATGAGCTGCCGCAGCTGATCATCGACCGCCTGAATATCGAGTTGGGCGGCATCCTTGGCAAGTACGACGTCGTTTACATGTCGGCGCAAAAGCTCGTGCAGCGCTCGCTTGAGTGCGGCTACCTTGTCGGCTCACGAGGATCGGTCGGCTCGTCGCTTGTGGCCTACATGGCGGGCATTACCGAGGTCAATGCGCTTCCGCCGCACTACCGCTGCCCCAAGTGCCGCAATGTGGAGTTCCACGGCGACGAGGGCTACGGCTGCGGCGCGGACATGCCCGACAAGATGTGTCCCGTCTGCGGCACGAAGTACGTCAAGGACGGTTTCGATATCCCGTTTGAAACCTTCCTCGGCTACGGCGGCGGCAAGGTGCCGGACATTGACCTCAACTTCTCGGGCGAATATCAGGCGCGCGCGCATCAGCACGCGGTCGAGATGTTCGGCAAGACACAGGTCTTCCGCGCGGGCACGATCGGTACGCTCGCAGAGAAGACGGCCTACGGCTTCGTCAAAAAATATCTCGAGGAAAACGGCATTGCCGCCGGCAGCGCGGAGATCGACCGCCTGACGGCGGGCTGCGTCGGCGTGCGCCGCACGACGGGTCAGCACCCGGGCGGGCTTGTCGTTGTGCCGGACGATATGGACATCGAAGACTTCTGCCCGGTGCAGCACCCTGCAGATGACCCGGACAGCGACACGATCACTACGCATTTTGAATATCACTGCATGGAGGACAACCTATTAAAGCTCGACATGCTTGGACACGATGACCCGACGATGATCCGGATGCTCGAAAGCCTGACGGGGGTGAACGCCCGGCAGATCCCGCTCGACGACCCGGACACGATGTCGATCTTCATCTCGTCCAGGGTGCTTGGCTATGAGAATGACGAAGTGCTCGGCCCTACGGGCGCCGTCGCCATTCCGGAGTTCAATACGCGCTTTACGCGCCAGATGCTCGTTGACACACAGCCGAAGGATTTCAATACGCTGCTGCGCCTGTCCGGCTTCTCCCACGGAACGGACGTGTGGCTCGGCAACGCGAAGGATCTGATCGTCAGCGGCACTGCGAGCGTTCTGGAGACAGTCGGCTGCCGAGACGACATCATGCTTTACCTCATTCATATGGGCCTTGACCCCAAAATGAGCTTCAAGATCATGGAGGCGGTTCGAAAGGGCAAGGTCAAAAAGGGCAAGGCGGGCGATTGGCCGATGTGGGTCGAAGAAATGCGCAAGCACGATGTGCCCGAATGGTACATTGAGTCGCTTGCCAAGATCGGCTACCTCTTTCCGAAAGCGCACGCGGTCGCATACGTCATGATGGCGTTCCGTATCGCGTGGTTCAAGGTGCATGAGCCGCTCGCGTTTTATGCGACGTTCTTTTCCATCCGCGCCAAGGCGTTCGACGCCGCGGAGTGCTGCAAGGACGCCGATGCGCTGCGTGTCCGTATCCGTGAGATCGAGAATAACAAGGATGCGACCGCCGTGGAGCAGGATCTGATGACGACACTCGAGGTCTGCTACGAATTCTGCCTGCGCGGCTTCCATTTTGAACCCATCGACATTTACCGCAGCGATGCGACGAAGTTCGTCGTCACGGAAAACGGCCTGCTGCCGCCGTTTACATCTGTCCGCGGTCTCGGCGAGACTGCCGCGCTTGACACGGTCGAAAAACGCAAGGGAAAAGACTTTACATCGGTGGAAGAGTTTTTCATGTGCTGCAATAAGCTGTCACAGACACATATCGACCAGCTCAGAGCGCTGGGCGCATTTGCGGGGCTGCCGGAAACCAGCCAGCTCACATTGTTTTGAGAAAAAAAGAAGACCTGCCGCCGGCAGGCCTTCTTTTTTTGGCTTACAGTCCCAGTTCTACCGCCCGGCGCAGGCGGACCTTGCCGTCGAGCGCTTCGTCGATCGTGTGGATCAGCGCCTCGCGGTCACGGTTGAGCGTGCCGCCGAGGGGGAGATAGTTCGAGGCGTGGTTTGAACGGAACACGCTGCCCTCGGAGTCGATGTGCTCAAGGAACAGCCGTGTTTCCGTCATCAGCTCGATAGGATTCATCATTCGGAACTCTCCGCGCTCGATCCAGTCGTGCAGGGGTGTACCTGAGTAGACGCGCAGCGTCAGAAATGCGATATAGTCGGGCTTCATGCGGGAAACAGCCTTTGCCGTGTCGATCGCGTGAGAGCGCCAGTCGCCGTTTGCGCCCGCCATGCCGTTGATGGCCGTGACGGAGGTGGCGATGCCCGCTTCCTTGCAGCGAATGGCGTTTACGACCGTTTCCCCCGCCGTGACGCCCTTGCAGAACTTTTTGAGGAGTTCCTCGTTTCCGCTTTCCAGACCGATATATACGATGCCAAGCCCGTGCTCGCGCAGCGTGCGCAGCTCCTCGTCAGTCTTGCGCATGATGGCCTTGGTGGTCGCGTAGGCTGCGACGCGCCTGCACTCAGGAAAGTACTGCCGGATGAAGTCCAGCACCGTGAGCAGATAGTCCATCGGCAGGATCAGCGCGTCGCCGTCGGCCAGAAAAACCTTTTCGATCATGCGGCTGTAGGAGCGTGCTTCGGCAAGGTCGGCGAGCACCTGTTCGATGGGGTTGATGGAGAACTTTTTATCCTTGTACATCGTGCAGAAGGCGCACTTGTTGTGGCTGCACCCGAGCGTGCACTGCACGATCAGGCTGCGCGCCTCGCTGGGGGGACGGTAAACGGCTCCGGAATAATGCATATTTCCTCCTTACTTCGCCAGCTTGGCCTGACACTTGTCCATGAAACGGTCTACGGTGATGACGGCGCGCTGATGCGTGCCCTCGCCGATGAGACCGGCGGTGTCGGTCGCGGCGGCTTTGAAGTCGACCATCTTGCCGTTCGCGGAAATGTCCGTGACCTCGACGGTGACGGTGATCTCCATGCCGATGGGCGAGGGAGAGACGTGGGAGACCTCAACCTTGGTGCCGACGGTGCTCTTGCCCTCGGGCAGCTCCTGCTGGAGATAGGTGAAAGCGGCGCTCTCGATCATGGCGACGAGGTACGGCGTGCCGAACACGGGCAGACCGCCGCTGCCGAGGGCGGCAGCGGTCATATCCTCCGTGACGGTTTTTGTCACGGTAAAAGTATCTCCGATCTTCATAGAAAAAACTCCTTTGCTTTACTTTGCGGCTTTGACCTTGATCCAGAGCTTGCTCAGCTCGCGCATGAGCACCTGGTTGTCGTGGAACATCTCATCTTTGTCATAGCCGCTGCGGGGGAGATACGCGGCATTTTCGGCGTAGAGATCCTCGGACGTGGTCATTTCCTCAAACACTTCTGCGTTGGGAGAAGTATAACCCACCGTTTCGGTGTTGTCAAACGCGGCCTCATAGGTGAGCATGTAGTTGATGAACTCATGGGCGAGCTTGGGGTTTTCGGCGTTGGCGGGAACGACCATCGCATCGCACCAGATGTTCGTGCCCTGAGAGGGCATGTAGAAGCTCATGTCCTCGTTTTCGTCAAGGATGACGGTCGCGTCGCCGGAGTAGACGACGGCAATATCCTTGTAGCCGTTCATCATGCTGTCGATGACCTCGTCGGTCACGTAGACGGGGGACATCGTGTTGTTCATCTGCAGCAGCCACTCGTAGGCGGCGTTGATCTCGTCGGGATCCTCGGTGTTCATCGAGTAGCCCAGCGCCTTGAAGGCCATCATGAACGAGTCGCGCTCAGAGTCGTAAATGTAGATGCGGCCGGCATAATCGGTATTGCGCAGGATCTCCCAGCCTTGGCTCTCAACGACGGCGAGATCGACGTTTTCGTGGTTGTAGACAAGACCCACACTGCCCCAGAAATAGGGAACCGACCAGTCGTTGTCAGGATCATAGCTCATGCCGCGCACGGCGTCGTCCATATTCTCCATGTTGGGGATCAGGCTCTTATCAAGCGGCTGGAGGTAGTTTTCCTTCATCAGGCGCTCGATCATGTAGTCGGACGGGATAATGACATCGTAGCGGTCACCGGCCATGAGCTTGGTGTACATCATTTCGTTGGAATCGAAATTTTCAACGATGACGCGCACGCCAAACTGCTTTTCAAAGTCGGAAATGACATTTTCGCCCAGATATTCGCCGGGGAGATAGAGCTTCAGGACGTTGCTGCCGTAAGTCTCGATGGCGGCGGCGCTCCTGCGGTTCTGCGCGACGCTTGCTCCGACGGTGCCGCCGAGGATGGCGAGCGCCAGAACGGCGGCCGTGACCGCGACGCTCCTGCGGCTGACGCTGCGGACGGCCCTGCCATCCTTTTCACGCTTTTCGCGCATGATCGGCACGATATTCACGACGCCGAGCGCCAGCGTGATGAGAAGAATGACGATGGTAGACAGGGCGTTGATCGAGGGGTTCACGCGCTTGGACATCGTGTAGACCAAGATCGAAATATTATTGACGCCGTTGCCCGTTGTGAAGTACGAGATGACGAAGTCGTCAAAGCTCATCGTAAACGCAATGAGCGCGCCGGAGACGATGCCCGGCTTGATCTGCGGTACGATGACCTTCGTGAGCGCCTGAAACGGCGTTGCGCCAAGGTCCATTGCCGCGTCGATGAGGTTGGGGTCGAGCGAGCGGAGCTTTGGCGTGACGGAGAGCATCACGTAGGGGATACAGAACATGATATGCGCGATGAGCAGCGTGCCGAAGCCTTTTTTCACCGTGAGGACGCTGAAAAACATCAGAAGCGAGATGGCCGTAACGATATCAGGATTCATCACGGGCAGGTCGTTGATGCGCTCGACCATGGTCTGCACGACTTTTTTGGATCTGGAAAGGCCAATGGCGGTGATGGTGCCGACGACGGTGGAAACGAGCGTTGCGATGACGGCAATGACGACGGTGTAGAACACGGCCTCCATCATCGTCGAGTCGGCGAACATCTTTTCATACCAGCGAAGCGAGAAACCGCTGAGCTTTGTCAGCGAACGGGAATCGTTAAAGGAAAAGACGATGATGTACAGAATGGGAAGGTAAAAGAAGAGGAGCGTCAGCGTAAGAATGAGGCTGGAGGCAACCGAATGCTTTTTCTTCATGTAGGCTCACTCCTTTCCCTGCGAGGCGACCTGCACATCCGCCTTGCGCGTCAGCCACATCGAGATCATGATGATGACCGCCATGATCAGCGAGATGGCGGAGCCAAAGTTCCAGTCGCCGGAGGTGAGGAACTGCGCTTCGATAATATTGCCGACGAGGACATACTGCCCGCCGCCGAGAAGCTTGGGAATGAAGAAGCTCGACACCGCGGGCAGGAACACGAGCGTGATGCCCGAGATCACGCCGGGCAGGCTCAGCGGCAGCGTGACGCGGAGAAACGCCTGCACCGGCGTCGCGCCGAGGTCGTTGGCCGCCTCGAGCAGGCTCTTGTCCATCTTGTCGAGGGAGGTGTGGATCTGCAGGATCATAAAGGGGATGAAGTTATACACCATGCCGAGGATGATGGCAAAGCTCGTGTGGATCATCGAAACCGGGCCGATGCCGAACCACGAGAGAATGGTGTTCAGGATGCCCTCATCCTGCAGAATGCCCATCCATGCATAGGTGCGCACCAGCATATTGACCCATGTCGGCATGGTGATAAGCAGGATCAAAATCGTATTGCTGCGCCCGCCGCGCTGCGCGATGACATAGGCGATGGGGTAGCCCAGCACAATGCAGATGAGCGTGGTGACGAGCGCGATATAGAGCGAGCGGAGCAGCACGTCCATAAACACCTTGTCCGTGACAAAGCGGGCAAAGTTATCAAAGGTGAACTGGAACGTGAGCACATCGTTGCCGGAGGTGGTGAAAGCGTACAGGACGATCAGCAGCATCGGCAGGACGATGATGGCGCAGATCCACACGAGGTACGGATACGTCATGGAACGAAAGTGCTTCACCACTGCCCCTCCTTTTTCATCACGTGGATGTCCTCCGGACGGAAGACAAGGCCGACCTGCTCGCCCTCTTCAAAGGCGTGCGTGGTAGAAACGCGGTACTCGTAGCCCTCGGTGGAGAAGGTCACATCGTAAACGCCCGGAGTGATGGTCTCGGGGTCAAAGTCGTACTTGACATCCGTGATCTCGACCTGCTCGCCGTCTTCGAGGGACCATGCCGATGCGCTGGCCCACGTTTCAAGATCGGTGTCGAGCGCGATGCTTTCCTGAATGTCCTCGACCTTTTTGAAGAAGTTCATCGCATAGATCTCTTCCTGATAGACCTTGCTCTCCACGCGGTTTTCCGCTACGACCAGCACCTTGACGGTGATGGCGGTGCCGTTTGCGGTGGCAAAGGTCACGGTGTAGTTGCCGGTTTCGGGCTTGATGTCGTATTCGACGGTCTTGATGGAGATCGGCTCCTCGGTCTCGGCGTCCCACGCCTCGGCAGAGGCGAGTGCAACGACCTTGGCATCGTCGAGTTCTTCCACATCCTCCATGTCGAGCAGGAAGGCGTTCGCGCTGATCTTTTCGCCCTTTTCCTCGTTGTAGACGGGGCGGTCCTGAGAGACTTGCATCTTCACGGTGATGGATGTGCCGACGCGCGTCTCCACGACCGTTTCGTAGTGCATGCCCTTGAAGAGCTGAGACTTGACCGTGCCTTTGAGCATGCCCTCGGCGCGCGGGACGATGTCGAGGTGCTCGGGACGGATGACGACATCGACCTTTTCATTTTTGCTGAAGCCGCGGGCACGGCAGGCGAACTTCTTGTCCTCGAACATGACAAGATCGTCTTCAAGCATGACGCCGTCGATGATATTCGTTTCGCCGATGAACTTGGCGACGAATTCGTTGACGGGATTGCGGTAGATCTCGGTCGGCGTGCCGATCTGCTGGATCTCGCCCGCGTTCATGACAACGATCTTATCCGACATCGTCAGCGCTTCCTCCTGATCGTGCGTGACGAAGATGAACGTGATGCCGACCTCCTGCTGGATGTACTTGAGCTCCTGCTGCATCTCCTTGCGCAGCTTCAGGTCGAGCGCGCCGAGCGGCTCGTCGAGCAGCAGCACGCTCGGCTCGTTGACGAGCGCGCGGGCGATGGCGATGCGCTGCTGCTGGCCGCCGGAGAGCTCGGTCACGTTGCGGTGGGCATAGTCCTCAAGGCTCACAAGGCGCAGCATACGCATGACCTTCTGCTCGATAACGTCCTTCGGCTCTTTCTTGAGCGTCAGGCCGAAGGCGATGTTGTCGTAAACGTCCATGTGGGGGAAGAGGGCATACTTCTGGAAGACGGTGTTGATCTCGCGCTTGTAGGGCGGGACGCTGACGATGTCCTCGCCGTCGAAGAGGACCTTGCCCTCGCTCGGCTGCAAAAAGCCGCCGAGAATGCGCAAAAGCGTCGTTTTGCCGCAGCCCGAGGGGCCGAGCAGCGTGACGAACTCATTTTCGTAAATGTCAAGAGAGACGCCCTTGAGAACGACCTGTCCGTCCTCAAAGCTCTTGACGATGTTCTTGAATTGGATAAGCTTCTTCTTTTCTTCAGCCATGTTCCGATATCCTCACTTAAATCATGATGTAGTAATTTAGAAAAGCGGGGGCGTGCAGACCCAGAGGATGCGCGCGGTGGTCTTGCGCTCGTTTTTGAGGTAATGGAACGTTCTGCCGTGGAGATAGAACGTTTCGCCGCGGCGCACGACGCTGCGTTCGCCGTCGCACTCCAAAATGACGCTGCCGTCGAGCAAGTAGCCGAACTCCTCGCCGTTGTGCGGCTCGACCTCAAACGATTCGCCGCCGGCGGGAAGTTCCAATAAAATGGGCTCCATCTGGTTTTTCTGCGTGTTGGGAACGATCCAGTTGACGGTGCAGTTCTCGCGCTCGTCGACGAAAAAGTCTTCGGAGCGGAAGACAAACTGGTCGTTTTTATCCTCCTGAAAGAATTCCGAGAGGTTGGTGCCGAGGGCCTCGAGAATATCGCTGAGCGAGTCGATCGAGGGGGAGGTGAGGTCGCGCTCTAACTGGGACAAGAACCCCTTTGTGAGCTCGCTTCGGCTGGCAAGCTCCTCCAGAGTCAGTCCCTGTCGCGTTCGCAGCTGCTTGATCTTATTGCCAATGTCCATACACACGCCTCCTCGTTCGATATACTAAACTTTTGGTCAGTTTTTGCTAAACCGAGACTATTATACACAGCGCGTGCAAAATTGCAAGAGTATATTTAACAAAAAGTTCAATATTTTGAACTTTTGAAAAATAAAACAGCGAAGAGCCGATTGCAGCTCTCCGCTTGTGGGATTTAACCAAAGTACTTCTTTTGAAACGGGACCTCATCCACCTGAAACTCGCGTCCGTGCAGATATTCGAGGATGCCCGCGTCGCTGGGAAAGTCGAAGCGCAGGCGGTAGGAGTAGAGCGCCTGATGCGTTTCGCCATATTTGCGGTTCACGCTGCCGACGCCGTACTTGCCGTCGCCGAGCAGGGAATGGCCGAGGTCGGCCATGCTCGCGCGAATCTGATGCGTGCGGCCCGTGAGCAGCTCGACCTCCAGAAGCGACAGCTCGCCGCGCGTCTGGAGCGTTTGGTATAAGGTGATCGCGCTGCGGCCGTCCGGCACGGGGCGGTGGTAAACGCGGACGGTGTTGCTCTTCTCGTCCTTGCGCAGAAAGCACTCGATGCGGCCCTTCGGCGGCTCGACGCGGCCGAGGGCGATACATAAATAGTATTTGGCGATCTCGCGGTCGCGAATCTTGTCGTTCAGGATACGCAGCGCTTCAGCGTTTTTCGCCGCGATGACGATGCCACCAGTGTTGCGGTCGATGCGGTTGCAGAGGGCGGGGGTGAAGGCGTTCTCCTCGCGTGGCCGCCACTCGCGCTTTTGATAGAGGTAGGCGAGCATGTGGTTGACGAGCGTATTGACTTTCTCGTGCTCGTCGGCGTGGGCAAGCATGCCCGCGGGCTTGTCGAGCAGCATGATGTTCTCGTCCTCGTAGACGATCTTGAGCCGCGGCGTCGTGATCGTGAGGTAGACGTTTTCCTCGCTCGGCGACTCGAAAAACTCATCGTTGATGTAGCACTGCAAAATATCGCCCGCGACGAGCTTCTGGTCGCGCTGGGCGCGCGCGCCGTTGACCTTGATGCGCTTTAGGCGGATGTACTTCTGCGCGAGCGACGCGGGGAGCAGGGGGATGGCCTTGCCGAGAAAGCGGTCAAGCCGCTGATTTTCGTCATTTTTTCCGATGTGAAACTCCCGCATGGGCGGCACCTCCGCTTGCGCAGCGCGCGATTTTCTGCTATTGTACGATAGCGGGCAAAAAAAGTAAAGAAATCCTGTCAAAATTTTTGCCGCAACCGTGAAAAAAGTATTTGACAATCGAGAAAACGTCCTCTATAATATCACTCGTGTCATTGCGAGGTGTAGCATGGTTTTAGACGTAAAACGTATCATTAACACCCCCGGAGGCAGAATTCCCTTTGACTTGACAGAGGACTTTTCTGATGTGGACTTCGGCGGCGTGTGTCCTGCGGTTCGGCCGGTCTCAGTGGTAGGGCTGGTGCAGAATATTGCGGGGATGCTGCGGTTGCAGATGGATCTTGCTACAACGCTTTCCGCCGTGTGCGATCGCTGCGGAGCGCCGTTTGATCTTCCGTATAAGGTCTCGTTCGAGTGTTTGCTCGCGGAGGAGCTGGAGGAAGACGACAACGACGATATTCTGCTGCTGGACAACGGAACCGTTGATCTCAGCGAGCTGGCGCGGGAGACGTTCATCCTCAACATGCCGAGCAAGACCCTTTGCCGCGAGGATTGCAGGGGCTTGTGTTCCGGCTGCGGCGTCAACCTCAACTATGAGAAGTGCCG
>CAKTRT010000011.1 GCA_934597535.1 uncultured Oscillospiraceae bacterium
ACCTACATCGTCCCGGCGGCTGCCGAGACCAAGCCCAGCACGAGCGGCAACGTCATCGAGGTCCCGCCCCACGCGCATGTCTACACCTATGTGGACAACGGCAACGGCAAGCACACGGCCACCTGCTACGCGGGCGACGTGACCTTCACCGAGGCGCATACCATCGTGGACGGCAAGTGCACGCTCTGCGGCGCGGCGCAGACGGTTGATTCTGCCGCGTCTGTGAAGAAGAGTGACGGCACGCATGCCTATTACCCGACCCTCGCTGCGGCCATCGACGCGGCTGACGCGGGCGATACCATCACGCTGGTGGAGAAAAGCAGCGAGAACTTTGTGGTTCCCTCGGGAAAAGACATCACGCTTGATTTGAATGGATACAAGATTACCACTAGCGAACAGCCTAAAATTGAAGAGGGCGGCAGCCTGACCATTCGTGGTGAGGGCGGCAGTATCATTCTCGAAAAACTTGGGATTTATCTTGAGGGAAGCCTGACGCTGGAAAGCGGAAAGATCGAATCCAAGGAGCATTCTGACGTCATCTTTATTATGGGCAACGGTAATTTCACTATGACGGGCGGTATGCTGCTTGCCGATGCCGGAGCCTGCATCGATGCGTCCTATGTTACGAACGGTGTCTCCCGCCTGAACATCACCGGCGGCGTGGTGGAGACCAAGGACCCGGCCGTGAATGCCATCTATATCAATAATAGATTTGGGTCCGGTAAGATTGAGCTGACAATCTCTGGTGGCACGATCAAGGCTGCCAAGCGGGCCGCAATCGCGCAGGATGCCAGTGACAGTGTGTCCACCATCTCCATCACCGGCGGCACGTTCAGCAGCAACCCGAGCGCGTATGTGGCCGCGGGTTATATCGCCTATCAGAAGGACGACAGTACGTATCAGGTCGTGAAGAATGCGGGTACGGTCAATGTCTCTTTGAGCGAGCTGAACAAGATCGCCATCACCAAGGGTCCTAAGACCACCGGAGAGAAGGAGAAGACTTCTTTCACGGTCGATCTCGGCAGCGAGACAGTCGCCCCTTCGGATATTGCCTATTCTGAGCACAGCACCGGCTACACCGGAAAGGGTGTTCAGATCGGCAGCAGCAGCCTGAACAGCTATGCCGCAACGCCCGCCAACGTTGGCGACTACGAGTTTGTTGTCAAGGGTGGCACGATCAACAGCGCCGTTACCGGCTATGAGTCCATTGATGGCCTTAAGGATACCTCTGTTTATATGCTCGTTCCCGGTAACAGTGATGTGGTGTTCGAGGGCGTGACGTTCAACGGCGTATTCAGCTTTGATGTGCAGATGTATACTTCTCCGTGGAGTTATCTGAATTCCATCACTTTCAAGAACTGCACATTCAACGGCATTATTGTCGGCTCTTGCCCTGCCAAGGAAGCGACCTTTGAGGGCTGTGTCTTTAACAGCTATACCAACACTACCAAAGCCAATAATTCCAACCCCATTTGGTGGCGCGCTGCTACCGGCTACTGGGGCGAAGGATCTGATGAGAGCGTTCACTCTCTGGAAAAGTTCACCTTTGTTGGCAACAGGGTATTTGGGACAAGGCCTGTGAAGATCGAGCGCATCGGTTGGAACTGCACCGCCAGCATCACCATCCTGAACAACTACTTTGATATCAGCGCGCAGGCTAACGATACTGAGACAAAGAATATGGCGATCAATATCGGCCAGAAGGATAATACCAGCAAGTTCATTCTGATCGATGACGGCAACCGCATTTCGAACAATACCGCGTCTCTGTATACGGCAGCGCTCGGCAGCGGTTCGAACCAGTACATTGCGGTCTCCGGCACTCAGGTGCTGGACAGCAAGGGCAACGATAAGGTCATCAACGTAATGGTCTGGAAGACCACGACCGACGAGACCTTTGAAATGAAGACCATTCAGTAATTCCCTTTCCTAACGAAACAAGCGCCTACGTGATTTGCGTAGGCGCTTGCCCTTTTCTGTGAAAAAACTGAAAAATCTGCGCGGCGGTTGCATCCGCGCGTGCAACAAAGCGGCTCCGGGAGGGTACAGGTGTACCGCGTCCGGAGCCGCTGTGCACGGCAAGCATGTCAAGCCCGTCGCGCAGCTTCGTGGACGGAATTGATGCGGGCGGGATCCGCCACGTCGATGCTGGCATCACGTTTGCTGCGGTGCTGAAATAGTGTGCAAAGAAGCAGCGCGTTCCCGATGAAACGGGAGCGCGCTGCTTTTATCGTTGCGGGCATTATCTGCGCGGGCGTTTTTTCCGCACCAGCAGGAGCGCGGCGCCGGCAGCCTGCAGACCGCCGGCGGCGCAGAGGATGCCGCTGCCGATGCCGCCGGTCTCGGGCAGCTCGGCATAGCCGGCACGATTGGTGATAGTGACTTCGCCGACGGGGGAGTCGGGGGAGAGCGTGACCTCCGCGCCGCCGCCGAAGACGGTGAAGGGAGTGCCGCTGACGATGGCAGAGGAGCCGTCGCGGATGGGAGCGCCGCTGTCGTCCAGCTCAAAGACGTAATACGTCTTGCCGATCGTCAGCCCCGTGAAGCGCGCAAGGCCATCTTCCGGAGTGACGGCGCCGCTGCCGTAGACGAGCGACGCAGTCTGAAGCGGAGCGCCGGTTGCCTCCGGCGTACTGTAAACGCCGAAATAGTAGGCGCCGTCGATCTTGGCGAGGGGAGCGCCGTTCAGGTTTTGGAAGGCTTTGGTCACGGCGATCTCGGCGCAGTCGCCGTCGAGACGGTTGCGGACGGTGAGCAGCACATAGTTGGCATAGTGCCGCGTGCCGCCCGCGTCCACCCATGTGGCGGGATCGTCATAATCGCCTGCGGAGCCTTCGCGGTATTTGGCCTCATCGAAGGTGACGGCATAGCTGCTGTAGCCATCCGGCAGGGAGGAATGATAGGGCGTGTCGCCGATCATCGTCTCCTTGAGGGAGTATTCCGCGATCTTGCCGTTAACGAAGAGCGGAAGATCCTCCCAGACAAAGGTCCAGTTATTTTCTGCATTCAGCGTCTGCGTATAGAGACTGTCCGCTTCGCCAAGCGGAAGACCGCCGCACAGCAGCCTGACCGTGACGGGTTCCTGCCGGTCTTCCGGCGTGCCGCCCCAGTCCTTGCGGGCGGTGACGGATGTGAGAAGATGCGAACGGTTCTCGACTGTCAGCAGGGCGGTGCCAACGCCTGTGACCGCGCGAGTGGAGGGTGGATCGGTAAGCTCGCCTTCATACGTCAGCGCGGTCAGCCTGCCGGTGTCATCCACGGTGAAATGGATCTGCGAAGCGCCGCTGTAGCCGGAGGGGATGGACTCCGTCAGCGTGTAGGAGCCGGGAGAAAGCAGCAGGAAGATATCGCCGTTCCGATCGGTCACGATCTGAGTGCCGGCCTTTTCGGTATAGTCCGCAACGGACATGTTGGTGTACATGCTGGCGCCGGGCTTGCGATAGAGCTGGAAGTCGGAGCGGTTTGCGTCCGGGACGATAGAGAAGGCAACGTCTGCAAGGCCGTCGAAGGTGAAGGAATCGATCTTGCGCAGCGTCAGCGTGCCGGAATCGACATAGGTGTTGCGGAAGGCAGCGGTGCGGTATCTGCCCGGCGGGACGTCGGCGGCGTAGGATATCATTTGCGTGGAGACGGTGCTGCCGGTATCGTAATTCTCCCAGTCGCTTGAGTTGACGGTATCGTAAATGCGGCAGAACGCGGAGGTCGGCGTGTTGGGAAGCAGATAATTCTGCTCGGAAAGAAGGTAGGTGCTGTCAACGCGCCCGCCGACGATCCATGTGTAGGTATTGGCGGAGGCGTCATAGGAAGTGTAGCCGATGCGGCCAGCGCGGGTCTCTTCGGCGGCGGGAAACAGCGTCAGGATGGAGCCTGCGCCGTTTTCGCGGCTATCCTCGACCAGAATGCCGTATTCCTGATCGCCGCTCTGGGCCTTGACCTGCGCGATGGCGCTCTCGCTGCCGAGGAACGTCTTGGTCACGCGCAGCTTTGCCTCCCTGACGACGAGCACGCCGTCCGCGTGCCAGCCGTCGCTGGGCTGATACTTGAGCGACGACCAGCGGATCTGGAAGTGATCTGAGGTGAGATGCTGCGGCGAGATGGAGACTCCGCCGATCCGGATCGTGTAGCCGGCAAGCTTAATGGCGGCGAAGATGTCCTCATCCGAAGGAAGATCTGTCAGCGTAACGCCCTTGTAGGGCGCGGCCGTCATGGAACGCATGATGCTGTCCGGTTCATAGGCGGTGGCGGCGGCTG
Organism: uncultured Oscillospiraceae bacterium; assembly: GCA_934597535.1. GTDB lineage: Bacteria > Bacillota > Clostridia > Oscillospirales > Oscillospiraceae > Hominicoprocola. Next base: position 4,252 of record CAKTRT010000011.1, read on the forward strand.
AGGCGGGAGCGACCAGAAGGTACTGACCGTTGAGGTCGGTGAGCTGCTCCGTTCCCAGCAGATTGGAGGTGTGGAGAGAGCGGGTGTAGTCGCTCATCTCGTAGTCGCTGAAGCCGTTGCTGTGATCGTCGCGGATCTCGCAGAAGAGGTTGATGTAAAAATTGACCGAGGTGATCTTGCCGCGCTCGTCCAGCGCGCTCCATGCAGCTTTCAGATCGATGACGCCGCCGTTTTCATAGGCGGAGAGCTGCGCGGCGGTGAGCGGCTGGGAGGGGTCGAGGATATCGCCGGTCGCCTTGACACGCCAGCCGCGGAAGGTATAGAAAAAACGCTTGCCTTGCTTGTTGAGCTCCGTTCCGGCCAGCAGCGTGGAAGAGTCGGGGGAACGGAGCAGGAAAACGCCGCCGCTCGACAGATCGAGCTGCTCGGACAGCGCGGCCATGCCGCCCACCGTGCCGTCGGTAATGACATACTGCGCGGTCGCCGAGACCTCGCTGCTGAGACGCTGCAGATGCTCTGCCAGCGTGTTGGCGCGGTAGCGGACGGTGCAGACGCCGGTGCTGCCGGCATGCGTGATCGCCGAGATCTTGATGGGGGAGGAAACGCTGCGGAAGGTGTAGAGCGTTTTGCCGTTTTCCAGCGGCTCGGCGCTGTCCGGAGTGATGGCGACGCCGGAGGCGCTGTCGGTAAAGGTCCATGTAAAGCCGGGGGAGGGGGTCAGCCCGATCTGGAAGGGATCGCCGCCGGATACATAAAATATGCCGCCTTCGGAGGCGTAGTCCGCAGGGGCGGAGACGTTCACCGTGTAGAACATGTTGTCGCGCCTGAGCGCATCGTCGGAAATGTCGGCCTTCACAGTGAAGCAGCTGTCGTGACCGGCGCTGTTGCGCGGCAGGTAGTAGAGATAGCTCGAATTGCGGCTGCTGAGCGGGATGCGCCACTCCGCGGAGCCATCCTCCGATACGGCCTGATACGGCGCGGCATCCGCCCAGATCAGGGAGGGATCGTGCTGATCCGTGTGCGGGAAGAACAGCTCGCCGCCGAACGTATCCGCCGCGAAGCCGAAGCTTCCGTATATCGCTTCAAGGGCGTCTGCGGTGATGTAATGGCGGCCGTTTTCCATGGGGAGGTACGTGATATCGGACGAGAGCAGGCGCTGCTCGCCGTCAAGGAAAACGTAGTATTTCATCGTGATCTGCGAGACGGTGCGGTCGTCCTCATCGGGCAGCAGCCGGTCGTCATCACCACTGGGATCAGAAACGTCCTCATCGTCTGCGCCGCCGCTCTCCGCGCCCTGGTCGCAGGTCAGCTTCCATGTGCCGTAGCACAGCGGGCCGTGGACGTGAGCAGGGTCGGTATCGGTGCAGGTGAGCGCCGACGGATCGGCGGGAACATCGACGGAGACGAAGCATGCGTCCGTGTGCTGGTGCACATCGACCTCCGGCAGAGGGCAGAGGAGCGCGCCGTCTGCATCGAAGCATTCCGCGCTGTGGCGGTGGGGGATCAGCTCTGCCATGCCGCAGATGAGCACCGGCTCGGCGCTCTCGTCCGGCTGTGTGGAGCGCGTGCACGTGGGCACCTCGCTCCATGCGTAGCAGCTGTCCGTGTGGGTGTGCGCCGCAAGCTCCGGCAGAGGGCAGAGCAGTTCGCCGTTTTCGTCATAGCAGCGCGCATCGTGCCGGTGCACCGCGGCCATGCCGGACACTGCGGCGGGGCAGGCGAGCTGCTCTTTTGTGACGGCGGTGAGCTGCGTGTAGCAGCTCTCGTCGTGGGTGTGCGCGGCGGTCATCGTGATGGCGGGGAGAATGAGCGCGTAGGTGGTGCAGAAGACCACGACCGCGGCAAGAAACGTCAGCACCCGGCGCCATCTCCGCCTTTGGACGTGCAGGCGGGCATAGCGGCGCACATCGTGCAGCAGCAAATCATCCATTTGGTCAAAACTCCTGATCGATCTCTCTTTGAAAAGGACGCTATAGCGGCCATCATACTTTAGAATGATACAGCTTATATTATAGCCATTGCCCGCCGCTTTGCAATTGACAATTTAACGCAAAATTGACACAGATTTTGCCGCAAAGCGTGCAAACCTGCCACCGGCGTTCCGGGCGGTCTGCATTTCGCGCAGAAAAAACGACATTTCGTGCGTTTGAGAGGCCAACCGTACCAAGATGTGGTACAGTACCAATGAATAAGCGCAAACCAAAACGAAACGGGGCATGCCCCGTTCTCCGCATGGCCTTACCATGTGGAGAAGCATCCTGCTGACGGAGGGAACATCATGAAACAACGATCACTCAGCATTTTCCTTGTGCTGGCCCTGTGCCTGACACTGCTGCCCACGGCGGCGCTGGCGTCGGAGCCGGGCGAGGAGCAGCACACCGGCCACTGCATCTGCGGTGCGGCCACGCATCAGAGCGTGGGCGACCATGACACGGATGCCAGCAGCGCGATCACGTGGAAGGCGTGGGACGATCAGGAAGTAGCAAACCAGTATAACAACGGTGTTGTCAATACCTATTACTACAATGCAGAGAGCTATCTGCCCAATCAGTCCGGCTATTATTACCTGACCGACGATGTGAATCGTACCAGCCTTGGCTGGACAGTGCCCGGAGGCAAGGATATCACGATCTGCCTGAACGGGCATACAATCACGAGCAATGCTTCGAGTTCGATCACGGTCCCGGCCGGCTCGATACTGACGGTCACCGACTGCAAGGGGACGGGCGCGATCACAAACACCAACCGGCGCAGCGTCAGCGGAGATATCGTGGATGTGAGCGGCACGTTCAACCTCTACGCCGGCAGCATCGACGGCCAGAAGCTGAACCAATCTGAGGAGGGAGCCTGCCAGCTGGGCGTGCGGGTCGCAAGCGATGCGACCTTCAATATGTACGGCGGCAGCATCAAAAATAATATCAACCGTAATGCCAGCTCCAGCGTGTATGGCGGCGGCGTATATGTTTTCAAAAATGCAACGTTTACCATGTATGCCGGCAGCATTACGGGCAATAAAGCCGTTCCGGCGAATTCCGGTAATTCTGGATACGGCGGCGGCGTGTACGTGGCTGAACATGCCACCTTTGAGATGAAGGGCGGCTCGATCGACCACAACAAGGCGAAATCGCAAGGCGGCGGCGTGTATCTGAAAGGCCGGCTTGACCTTTCCGGCAGCGCTGTCATCAGCGACAACGAGGCCGGTATTGGCGGCGGCGTGTATGTCGGCTCGACCACGCCTGTAGGCGGGATCTATGGCGGCGGGACTGTCGGTACCGCAGTCCTCAACATGTCCGGCGGTACGATCAAAAATAATTCGACTTCGGGAACTGATGGACACGGCGGCGGCGTATATATGTATGGCAACGACGGAGGTGGCCACCTTGGCGGCACGTTCAACATGTCCGGCGGCAGCATCACGAACAATACAGCCGGAGGAGAGGGCGGCGGCCTGTTCTTCTACAGCGTCGTGAATCTCTCCGGCGCGCCCAAGATCACAGGCAACACGGACGGCACGGCCAACGGCGGCAGCGGCAGGAAGAGCAACGCCTTCGTTTGCAATTGGAAGGAATACTATTCCCCCAATACTCCCAGCGAGACCGACTATCTCAACATCGCCGCTGCCGGTCTGACGAGCGGCGCGGAGATCGGCGTGCGCTCGCAGCATGAGCTTGCGGAGGGCGACGCAAACGCCAAATTTGCGACGAACGCAGCGAGCGCGAGCTACTTCACGAGCGATCAGGATCGTCCCATTATCATGAGTGGCAGCGACCTGTACCTTCAGGCGCCGGGCTCGCAGAGCACGCACATGCATGAGTGGGAGTACAGGGCGAGAGACAATTCGGATGGCAGCAAGACCATCACGGCGACGTGCAAGAACACGGACGGAAACTGCCCCAACACTAACGGCGGCAGCATCACCATCAGCAAGCCGCAACATGACGAGTTTGGCGACCGCAAGAACGAGGTCGTGAGCGTCACCGGCGGCTTTACGGGCGAAGATACGGCGACCCCCAGCATTTCCTACAAGAAGAGCGATGGCACGGCGCTCCAGAATCCTCCGACCAATGCGGGCAGCTATATCGCCGTCGTCACGGTCGGCACGACCACGGTCGAGCTGCCGTACACCATCGCACCGAAGCAGGTGGGTGCGGACGAGATCACCATCACGCCGAGCGGCTCTTCGGGCGGCGGTGCGGCGGTGAGCTATGATTACGACGGCACGAAGAAGACGCTGACCCCCAGCCAGATCACGGTGACGTACACGGGGGACAGGGTGCAGCCCGATTTTACCTTGGACGGCGTGACCGAGGGGACAAACGCGGGCAGCTATACCGCGACCGTCACCCTGACGGGCAACTATTCCGGCAGCAAGGACTTCACATGGACGATCGCGCCGCGCGTGGCCACGCTTGACTGGCAGAACACCACCGGACGCAAGTTCGGCGACGGCAAGACCGTCACGGCGAGCGTTGGCAACAAGTGCGGGAACGATGCGGTCGCCGTCACCGTGACCGGCGGCGGCGAGACGGCGGTCGGCATCTACACGGCCACGGCAAGCGGCCTGACCGGCAGCAGCGAGGCGAACTACATGCTGCCCGCGAGCGGCCTGACGGCGCAGTACAGCATCGTCAAGGCCGACGCGCCGGCGCTGCGCGCGGCAGACATCAACCAGAAGTGGAACGACACGGCGGAGAAAACGGTCACGCCCGCGTGGAGCGGTGTTCCCGCGAACGCCGGCAGACTGAATTACAGCGCGACGGTGAAGTCGGCTCCTGCCGGTGTTACGCTCGGCAGTTGGTCGATGGATGTGAACAGCGGCGAGATCCGCTATACGCTCACGGGAGCGACGGCGGTGCATGCCGGCCAGCAGATCGTGCTGGAGGTGCTGCTCACTTCTGCTAACTATGCGGATGCGACCACGGAGCTGAAGATCAACCTGACGGCTGAAAGCAGCGTTTCTCCCGGCGAGGCGATCATGGTCGATACGGGCAGCCGGATCGAGCTGGACAAGGGCGAGAACGGCACGACAAGCTCGGATCGCGCCAGCGCCGTCAAGGGCACGGCCGTGATCATCACCGCCAAGCCTGACGAGGGCTACCGCCTTGCGGAGATCAGCGTCAAGGACGAGCGCGGCAGCTCTCTGCCGCTCACCGAGCTTGGCGGCGACCGGTACTCCTTCACGATGCCAGACGGCAAGGCGACGGTCAAGGTCCGCTACGAAAAGATCCCGGAGATCAGCCCGTTTGACGATGTCCCCGTGGATTCCTACTACTATGAGGCTGTGAAGTGGGCTGTGAAGAACGGCATCACCACCGGCGTCAGCGAACGGCTCTTTGGGCCGAAGCAGCCCTGCACGCGCGCTCAGGTCGTGACGTTCCTGTGGCGTGCGGCCGGCAGCCCTGAGCCTGCCGGTAAGGCCGGATTCACGGATGTTCCGGACGACGCCTACTATGCCAAGGCGGTCGCATGGGCTGTGGAGAAGGGCATTGCCACCGGTATCGGCGGCGGACAGTTCGCGCCCAAGCAGGCGTGCACGCGCGGCCAGATCGCGGCGTTCCTGTGGCGTGCGGCCGGAAGCCCCGCACCCAAGGGCACGGGCAGTTTTGCGGATGTTTCCGCAGACGCTTACTATGCCAAGGCCATTGCGTGGGCTGTGGAGAACGGCATTACCACCGGCATCGGCGACGGCCTGTTTGCGCCCAAGGACGCCTGCACGCGCGCGCAGATCGTGACGTTCCTCCACAGGAGCGGCCAGGCAAAGTGAGACCGGAAAAGGGATAGAGATCAGCGGGCAAGCAAACGCTTGCCCGCTGAATTTTTTAAAAATCTGTCAAATAAAATTACTTTACATCATCGTTCACACAAAGGATCACAGGAAGTCCGCTGCCGCAGAGCAGACCGTCCTGCACGGAGATGACCGTATCGTCGATCAGGTTTTCATAAGTGCCGTCCGGAAGACCGGCCTTGACGGGAGACGCGTCCGCCTTCAGGGAGAAGACGCCCAGAAAGCGCCGATTCCCGCTGCCGCGATGAAGGATGGCGATATCCTTCTCGTCGTCCGCTTCTGCGTGGAACCAGTCGGCGCAGCCGAACTGCCGCTTGATGCCGTACAGCCGGCGCAGCAGAGCGCTGAGGTCGCGGCCGGTATGCCGGTCGATGGGGTCAAGGTCGAAAAGGCTCGGCAGATGGTCGTTTTCAAACTCCTGTCCGGCGTAGAGCAGCGTTGTGCCCTTGAGAAAGTAAAGCATTGCCGTGTAATTTCTGAGCGCGCGCTCGTCCCGCACGAATGAGCAGATGCGCGGCTGATCGTGATTCTCGAGAAAACGGAGCTTATTGTAATTCGCCGGGTAGGCGCCCTCCTGAAAATTCAGCATATCGAGATAATGGCTCAGCGCGATCTCGCCGCGCAGATATCGATCAAAAATCTCGCGTATGTCGTATTCATACTCCATATCGAAAGCAGAGAACGCCTCGTAATCCAGCATGGAGTACACGCCGCGCCGCCGCGCAAGGCAGCCGTAGCTGAGATGTACTGTTTCAGCAAGCCAGATGCAGTCAGGATTGACTCTGGCAACGGCCTCACGCGCCTGCTGCCAGAACGCGAGCGGCACGAACGACGCCACATCGCAGCGGAAGCCGTCCACGATCCCGGCCCACATCACGAGCGTATCAGTGAGATACTGCCAGAGATCGCGGTTGGAATAGTCGAGGTCGATCACATCCGCCCAGTCGCCGATCTTGTTGCCGGGCCTGCCGTTGGAATCGTGATAGAAAAATTCCGGGTGCTCCTGAAAGAGCACAGAGTCCGGCGAGGTGTGGTTGTAGACCACATCGATCATGCATTTCATGCCGCGTGCGTGGATCTCCCGTACCAGCGCCTTAAAGTCCTCCATCGTGCCATAGGCAGGGTTGACGGCGCGATAGTCGCGGTTGGCGTAAGGGCAGCCGAGCGAGCCTTTTTTGCCCTGCACGCCGATGGGGTGAATGGGCATGAACCAGATGATATCTGTCCCAAGATCGCGGATGCGATCCAAATCGGGGATCACGGCGCGGAATGTGCCTTCGGGTGTGTGGCTGCGGATATAAATGGAATAGATCACCTGCTGCTGCAGGCGCGGATCGGTGCAGGAAGCCATGCGGATCATCCTCCTCAGTAGGGTTTGTGACGCGATTTTAGCACACTTTCCGGATTTTTCAAGGGGATCTGCAGAAACTTCTGCTGCCTGTGCTGCCGCGCCTGTGCCATTGTATTGCTTTTTGAAAAGAAATATGGTATTTTAAATCAAATATCATTCCGGACGGCACTGCGCTGCCGCACCGGAGAGAGTGTGAGAGGGAGGACTGTGGCATGAAACGATGGTTATCCATGCTCTTGAGCGCCGTTATGCTCCTGAGCCTGCTGCCCACGGCGGTACTGGCGGATCAGCAGGCATCGCTGCCGGACAGCGGGGACGTTGACCGCGCTTTGCTGCTGTATTGGACTTTTGGAAATGAGCATACAAATATTCTGGAGATCAACAAGTCCAACGAAAGAGATCAATATGCGCTTTCCGGACTGTACTATGCGGAGGGAAAGACGCTGCTGAGCCTTTTTGCAGATGGCACGGAGCAGCTTGCCTGCGGCTATCTGATCGATACGTCCGATTCGACTAATTGGGTGAGCGTCGGTACGGTCACATATTATCCGGGGAGCGGCGGAGGCAGCAAGGAAGTGATGCTGAAATTCAACCCTTCCGAGCTTACCGTGGGGACGAATCGCTATCTGCTGATGATCCGGTGCGGTGAGCAGTGGTACAAGCACTATGTCACCGTGACTGACGGTACGCAGGGCGGCGGCCATGACGGCGGCGTGCTGGAGATGCGCTGCCCCGACCGGGGAACCTTTGCCACCGCTTTTCAGCTCGATGCCGGCGTACACAGGAATGTGGAGCTGCGCGTCGGCGACAGCTGGCTGAACGGCGAGGCACGGAGCAAGCTGACCTTCGGCGGTGCGGTCACAGAGCTTACGTATACGCCGGTTATCGATCGGGAAAACAAAGTGGTCTATCTCTGGACGCTTACGCTCAGGGAGACGGAGGGCGGCCGCACGGATGGCTGGATCCAATACACCGATGGAGACAGTACCAGCAAGGTAACGATCTCTCTCCGCCCCTCGCACGGCGGCGCGGTAAATCCCAAGGATGTGGTCGCGGCGATCGAATTCCCCGCGGACGATGCTGCCGCATTTACATGGGAGGGGCAGACCTACTATCTCGGCGTCAGCGATCTGTTCCAGAGAGACGGAAGCTGGGTCGAGTATTTCCTCGGCCTGCACAACGCCTGCGATCTGGTGGACGATAGCGAGCGCTGCGGCTTCCTGTTCGACGCACAGGCCTTTACGCGCGGAGAAGGCGGCAGCTACACGGCGGTGAGCGCGGAGACCCGCGCGAAAATGAAGGAAGATTATACCTTCACCCTCGCACTGCAGCCGACGAAAAATTGCAGCTACTATCCGTTCACGGAGCCGGATGAAGAATCCGGAAGGACGCATTATGCCTTCACGCTCAAGAATTGCGGCAACTGGGTGCTTCTGGCCACAGCTGCGCCGAAAAACGGCGGCGCTGTGATCTCGCAGCGCGCGGCCATCAGTATCCGGCGCGCAAGCCTGATGATGAACTGCTCCGGCAGCGGCTTTAAAAGCAGCCTTGCGCTCACCGCCGGCGTGTATGAGGATGTGGAGTTGCGGTTTGGCGGCAGCTGGCTGAACGGCGAGGCGCTTATGAGCGGTAAGCTGACCTTCGGCGGTACGGTCACAGCGCTTACGTATACGCCGGTTATCGATCAGGAAAACAATGAGGTCTATCTCTGGACCATCACTGTTGCGGAGACGGAGGGCGGCCTTACAGAGGGAGAGGGATGGATCCAGTATGATGCCGGAAACGGCACCAGCAGTCGGGTTGATATCACGCTCATGCCCTCGCATGACCGCAAGGTCACGGACGCCGATCGGCTTTCCTATCAGAATCATGATGGTACGCTTGAGTTTATACTGGACGGTAAGGTCTATTCCGAGAATGTAGTGCCCTTTACGTGGGACGGCGCAGTCTATTACCTTGCCGCCTGCGAATGGGGAAGCACGCTGCTTGGTATCCAGCCGAAGGGCAATGGCAGCCGCGCGCTTGCAAAGGGCAGTAACGAAGATATGCACATCGCTGCGAGGATCTTCCAGCTCGTGACGGGTACAGCCGGCAGCGAAGACGCCCACTATCGGATCCGCGAGGACATCCGCGCGGAGATGGAGAATAGCGGCTACTCCTTCCGCATCGTGCCGCACCCTGTCGAGGGCAACCGAAATTATCCCGTGAGCGAGACCGTGGACATGAAGTGCCTTTCGTCCGACGGTGGCTGGCAGACCTCCCAGTGGCTGCACCTTTATTACGGCAGCCCGGAGACCGCCGGCTGGTGGGCCTTTGAGGCACAGATGGTAAAAGCGGAGCGCGTGGAAGAGCGCTGCTTCTGCTCTGAGAAATATCTGTACATGGCTACCGAGCCGGTCGATCTGTCCGGGTGCGGCATTGATGTCGGTCAGATCAACCATGAGATCGCCGCGGTGCTGGCGCGTTTTGCAGAGTCCGACGGCTACACGATGCAGTCGGTCGAATTCACGCTGGCGCCCGGCACGATCGAAGGTGAGATCGTTATCCCGGGGACGAACTGCTTTGTCAATCTGTGCGGCGCCGGTGCGCGGAGGGGAGAGATCGCTACCACGATCCGCGGCGGCGTTAAACTCGAGGGCGCGGACTGCGATTTCATGGCGATCCACTTCGTCGGTGCGGGCAAGGACCGCAGGAAAACGGCGGACGGCAGGCAGAACTCTGCCGTTTACGGCTTCGGCGAGGGGATCCCCCGCACCTGCATTCTGGAAAATTACTGGAGCGCGGTCACCAGTGAGGATCGCCCTGTGTGGGGCAGCACGCAGTCCATCTTCCGCAACAATCACATCGGCATCCACATGACTGCCGACGACAATGGCGGCAATCTCCAGATGTTTGGCAACTGGTTTGTCGGCAACGACATTGCGCTGCAGGTGGACGAATGCCCGATGGCGTCGCTCCAGAACGAGAGCAACCGCTTTGTGGGCAATGGGTATGACATGATCAACAACTCCGGCATGGATCTCTGGATCTCGCAGAACTTCTTCTACCACGGTATTCTCTGGGAGCCGCAGCTGTGGAAAGAGGAGGACGGCGTGCTGCATCTGAACTACAGTGGTGACTACGGCAGCATCCGTTCGCTCAATCCCAGGAGTGCATATATCTTCTCGATGGTAGGCAACTACAACAGAAAGCTGCTCGGCGATCCGCTTTACCTGTCGTTCCTGCCGGTGGTGGACGGCAGCTCGCGCACGTTTGCCATGCCGCTGGCCAGATCGGAGGCCTGCGATTCGTTCTTCTATCCCAAGTGGTGCGGGCATCTTCCGCGCTGGTGGACGGGGTGGCCGTTCTACCCGAACGTTGTGCCGAAGATGCAGACGGTCGAGCAGGCGGCGCTTGACGCGGGCGTCAGCGTCTATACAGAGGACAACGGACAGCTTTACCGTTTCGACTTCAACGCCGAGACGGGAAACTAACGGAGGGTGCAGATGAAGAAATTACTATCCCTTATCCTTGCGCTTGTGCTGGCTCTTGGCTTGAGCACCGCGGCGCTTGCTGAGGAAGAAGATGCTTTTGATCCGCAGCTCACCGTAACGGAGAACGGCAGTGCCATCACCATTGAGCTGAACCGGACGGCGGCGAATGAGCGCATTCTTGCGGAAAGGAAGCCGACACTCACCGTTCCGTGCCGCTTTACCGGCGCCACAGTGACCGACCCTGACGGAAAAGCGATTGCCTGCACGATCACAAACGGCGAGATCAGCTTCACGGTGGACAGGGCCGGCGTTTACACCATTACGAACACCGGCTCAGTCACAACGGATCCGGTCGTGCCTGTCACGCCTGCGCAGAAGCCGCAGGAACAGCGGCCGGACGCGGAGAAGAATCCCTTTGCGGACGTGAAGGAGGGGCAGTACTATTACGAAGCGGTGCTCTGGGCGGCGGAGAAGAAGATCACGAGCGGCCTGACGGCTGAGAGCTTCGGCCCCGAAGCCTCCTGCACCCGCGCGCAGTTGATCACGTTCCTGCACCGTGCGATGGGCAGCCCCGCGCCCAAGGGCGACGCAAGCGCCTTTGCAGACGTGGAGGCGGGCAGCTACTACGAGGCTGCCGTGCGCTGGGCCGTGGAGAACGGCATCACGAGCGGCGTGACGCCCGAGAGCTTTGGCCCGGATGCCTCCTGCACCCGTGCACAGTTCGTCATGTTCCTCTACCGTGCGGCGGGAAGTCCCGCGCCGAAGAGCGCTGCGATGCCGTTCGAGGACGTTCCCTCCGGCAGTTACTATGAAGCTGCCGTGCGCTGGGCCGTAGAAAATGGCATCACGACCGGCGTGAGCGGTACACGCTTTGCGCCTGACGCACCCTGCGCACGCGGCCAGATCGTGACATTCCTGTACCGTTATCTCGGCAAATAAAGGCATGAGGAGAAAAGGCTATCCCGGCTGCGGGATAGCCTTTTTTGACAGCCTGACTGCCGGAAATGTGCGTTTTCCGGAGGAAAACGGTGAAATATTAGCCATCCCGCCGCTTGCTTTTTCCCAAAAGGATGGTATACTTTGCATCGCAAAATCAGTAAGGAAGCAATGGAGAGATCGCATGACTATACAGACGAAAGCGCCGCGGCTCGACATGCTGCACGGGCCGATCTGGAGCAGGATCCCGCTGTTTGCGCTGCCGGTGGCGGCGACAGCGATCCTCGGTCAGCTGTTCAACGCGGCGGATATTGTGATCGTAGGCAATTTTACAGGAGATCTGAGCACGGCGGCGGTCGCCGCCGTGGGTGCAAACAGCGCCATCATCAGCCTGATCGTCAATCTGTTCATTGGCGTTGCGCTGGGCGCGAATGTAGTCATTGCCCATGCCATTGGCGAGGGGGACGAGGAGTTCGTGCACAAGACCGTCCATACTTCGATCGTAGTGTCCGTGTTGGGCGGTGTGCTCGTTGCCATCCTTGGGCAGTTGATCGCGGCGCCGCTGCTGGGGCTGCTGCATGTGCCGGAGGATGTGCTGCCGCTGGCGCTCCTGTATCTGCGCATCTACTTTGCGGGGCTGCCGGTCATCCTGCTTTATAACTTTGAGGCTGCTATTTTTCGCAGCGTGGGAGAGACAAAGGTCCCGCTGCTTGCGCTGTTGGTCTCGGGTGTGCTGAATGTGATCCTGAATCTCGCTTTCGTCGTCGTGCTGGGTATGACCGTAGACGGAGTGGCCATTGCCACGGTGCTCTCGAACGCCGTCAGCGCGGCGCTTCTGTACCGCCGGCTGCGCACGGCCGCGCAGGTCGTGCGTGTGGAGCCGAAGGAGCTGCGCATCGACAGGCGCAGTCTCAGGCGCATTTTGCAGATCGGCCTTCCTGCGGGGATCCAGAGCGCGGTGTTTTCCGTTGCCAATATCGTCATCCAGTCGGCGATCAACAGCCTTGGAACGGTGGTGATGGCGGCGTCCAGCGCCGCATATAATATCGAGATCATCACCTATGATATCCTCAACGCCTTCAGCCAGGCCTGCACCACATTTGTCGGACAGAATTTCGGCGCGGGTAAACTGCAGCGCTGCAAGCGGACAATGCTGCTCTGCCTTGCAGAAGGCGTCACGGTGCTTGCCGTTGCGATCGGGGTGGTGCTCTTTTTCGGAAAATCGCTGCTGGCCGTCTTCAACAATGATCCGCAGGTCGTGGAGGTGGGCTATATCCGGCTGATGACCGTGATGCTGGCACATTTTGCCAGCCTGTTCTACGAGGTGCTCTCCGGCTATCTGCGCGGCTTCAGCATCTCGCTGCCGCCGGCACTGCTGACAATGCTCGGCGTGTGCGGTATCCGTTTCAGCTGGATCTACTGGGTATTTCCCCAAAATCCGACCTTCCAGACCATCATGCTGGTGTTTCCCATCAGCCTGACGGCCACGGCGCTGCTGATGCTCATCGCCGTGCTTTATTACCGGCCGACGCGCCGCTTTGCCGCGCTGCAGAAGCGGGAACAGGCGGCACAGTGAACCATTAAAAAAACAGGGCGGCTGCGAGATCTCGCAGCCGCCCTGTTGACCGTTCGGGACCGGCAGCCTATCGCTCCGGCTGAGTGTTGGTGCGGCAGGGAACGGACACGGCAAGATCCTGCCCGTTTACGGCAACGTGCCGCACGGCGACAGTCACACCATAGAGCGCAGAGAGCAGCTCTTCGCGCAGCACCTCGTCCGGTTTCCCATCGTCGAGCAGCGCGCCGCTTTGCATTGCGAGCGCGCGTGTGGCATAACGAAAGGCATGATTCGGCTCGTGGGTGGAGAAGATGACGGTGTAGCCGCTTTTTCCCAGCTTCTCAATGCGTTCCATCACGCGAAAGCTGTTGCCGTAATCCAAATTTGCCGTCGGCTCATCCATAATGAGCACGTGCGCATCCTGCACCAGCGCGCGCGCCAACAGCATCAGCTGCCGTTCGCCGCCGCTGATCTGGCGGCTGCCTCGATCGGCAAGATGCGCGATGCCGAGCTCTTCAAGCGTCTGCATCACACGGGCGTGCTCCGCCGCGCCCGGAGAATCCAGCGTGCCAAGCTTGGCTGTGACGCCCATCAGCACGCTGTCGCGTACGGTGTAGTTGAAAGCGGGAGAGTAGGATTGGGGGATATAGGCGATCTCGCGTGCCAGTGCGCGGCGGGATAATGTGCCGATGGCCTGCTCGTTGACCAGCACCTCGCCGTCCGATGGCCGCAGGAAGCCAAGCAGGCAACGCAGCAGCGTCGATTTACCGACCCCGTTTGGCCCCAGCAGGGCAATGACCTCACCGCTGCCGGCGGAAAAGCTGATGCTGCGCAGTACCGGCGCACCGCCATAAGAGAAAGAAAGCCCGCGTGCTTCAATCGCCATGATCTTTTCCCCCTGATAAGATGAGATACAGAAACACCGGCGCGCCCACAAAGCTCGTCAGGATGCCGAGCGGGATCTCGCTTGTGGCCATTGTGCGCGCCAGATCATCCACCAGCATCAGGAATGCGCCGCCGAGCAGGGCGGAGGCGGGCAGAAGCCGGCGGTAATCATAACCGAAGATCATTCGGCAGAAATGGGGAATGATCAGCCCTACCCAGCCGATCATACCGCTGATGGAAACGCTCGCCGCAGTCATCAGCGTGGCGCAGAAAATGACCAGCAGACGCAGCCGCCGCGTATCCACGCCCATGCTGCGCGCTTCGGCTTCGCTGAGCGTCAGAAGGTTGATGCGCCAGCGGAGCAGCAGTAGCGGGACAAGCCCCAGCAGGATCGGCAGCGCGGCGAAGCGTACGTCGCGTCCACGCACGCTTGTGAGCGAACCCATCAGCCAGTAGGTGATGGCGGGCAGCTGGCTCTCGGTGTCGGCCAGCAGCTTGATCAGCGATGTGCCGGAGGTGAAGAGCGAGGAGATCATCATGCCTGCGAGCACCATCGAAAGCGTCATATCCATGCGGCTGCGGCGGCTGATAAGATAGGCCAGCAGCACTGCAAGCAGGCCGAAGAGAAACGCGCTGCACGTTACGGCAAAGTAGTTCATCGACAGCAGCAGCGCAAGCGCCGCACCGAAGCCGGCGCCGGTCGATGCGCCAAGCAGATCCGGCGAGACCATGGGGTTGCGGAACATGCCCTGATAGGAGACGCCCGCCACGCTCAGCGCCGCGCCGATGAGTGCAGCGGCAAGGATGCGGGGAAGACGCACGTTGAGCACCACCGCAGCCTCTGCGCTTGTCCAGAAAGGGGTGATCCCCCAGTGGATGTCTATAAAGTGAAAATGGTTGACAGCAGCTGTTACACCTTGTAGAAAGCCGTCCAGCAGAATGCAGATCGTCTTGCCTGCGCTTACAGAATAGCGCCCGGTGACAAAGGAGAGGAGAAAGACCAGCAGAAACAGCGCGGCAAGAAGCCCGAAATGCCGACGTTCGCGAGCAGAAGATGCTTGATGATCCATACGTCCTCCTTTCCCGCCCGTGCGTTGTTCTCTGTAGGGATAACGATAATAAAAAAGGTTACCACGCTGCGCGCCCCGCGTCAAGAAAAAAGCAGAAAATACAAAAAATGCAAAAAACGGGCAGATGCCTGCTTGACAGTGCGCATTTGCTGTGTTACATTATTCTCAACAGAGAATAACGAATGGAGGATGACATGAAACGGTTTTTATCACTCTTTCTGGCCTGCGCGATGCTGCTGTGCCTGCTTTCCGGCTGCGGGAGCGGGACGGCGCAGAGCGGCGATGAGACGGTTGCCTTTACGGATTCCCTCGGCCGCACGGTGCAGCTGCCGAAGGAGCTGACGCGCATCGCGCCCAGCGGCGCAGTGGCAACGATGATCCTGGCAACCGTTGCGCCGGAATATATGGTGAGCGTCAGCTCCAAACCGACAGCGGAACAGCTTTCCTATTTGCCGCAGGAGCTTGTCTCGCTTCCGGAAACGGGACAGATGTACGGCAGCAAAAGCACGCTGAATCTTGAAACGCTGATCTCCTGTGATGCGCAGGTCGTGATCGACCTTGGTGACCGGAAGGAGAATATGGAAGACGATCTCGACGCGCTGCAGCAGCAGATCGGCATTCCGGTCATTTTTCTGGAGGCGGATGTTGTCCACATGGAGGAGATGTACCGCACGCTTGGCTCTATTCTCTCCGGCAAGGAGGAGCGCGGCGGCGCGCTTGCGGACTTCGCGGCGGAGACGATCGCCATGGCGGCGGAAAACCGCGAGAGGGTCACGGATGCTGAACGTGTGCGCGTGATGTACACCTCCGGCGTATCGGGGCTTGATACGAATGCCGAAGGCTCAACGCAGGCACAGGTGCTTACTCTCGTTGGGGCGGACAATGCGATCGTTGTGCCGGAGGTGTCAAACCGCGGCGGCGGCAATACCATCAATTTAGAGCAGCTTTATAGCTTCGATCCTGATGTGATCCTGTTTTCCGCCGGCAGCATTTATGCCGGCGCTGCGAATGACCCTGCATGGGCGCAGCTTTCCGCTATTCAAAGCGGGCGCTATTACGAGATCCCTGCCATGCCGTATAACTGGATGTCCAACCCGCCGTCGATCAATATGCTGCTGGGCGTATGGTGGCTGGGAAATCTTCTCTACCCACAGTATTACAGCTATGATATGACAGAGAAGGCGCAGGAGATCTTTGCGCTCCTGTGGGATCACGACCTTACAGACGGGGAAGCGGGCGCGATGCTTGCCGGTTCCATGCTCGTGGACTGATGCCGGTAATACGCAAGGCCGGCGCTGCTTATCTGCACGATGCTCCAGTGTTATTACGCGAGCCTTGCCAAGTCCAGGAAGACCTGCACTGAAAAGGGGAGGCCGCAGCTTTCGCTGCGGCCTCCCTTCTTTGCTTTGCTTTTTAGATCGCACTGTGTCGGGCAAGGATATCTGCGATCAGAGCGGCATCGAGCGCGGGGAAGGGGAGGACCGCCCCGGGCTGCGCAGGATGCGCGGCAAGGAGCTTTTCCGCCCAGACCATGTTGTACCAACGGCCGAATTTGTAGCCGCAGCGTTCAAACACGCCGATGCGCCGAAAGCCCAGATGCTCGTGGAAACGGATGCTGTTGTCTGTCAGGTATTCATCCGGCACGATGGGTTCGCCGATGCAGGCGTAGAGATTATAGATCCGCATTGCGAGCGACAGCTCCTCAAGCGCAGCGTAGAGGTTCTTGCCCAGTCCGCTGCGGCGCAGCTCCCTGTCGATGTAGATCGTTGTTTCGGCGCTGTGGTCGTAGGACTCGCGCGCGATGAAGGTATGGGTATAGGCGTAGCCGAGCAGCCGCCCGGACGCATCCTCGGCGGCAAGGTACGGGTACTTTTGCAGCACATTTTCAATGCGTGAACGGAACTCGCCGAGCGATGGTACGTCGTATTCAAACGAGATCGCCGTTTCCTCCACATAGGGGGCATAGATGCTGAGAAGCTGCTGCGCATCGCCCGACGTAACGGTGCGGAGACGAAATTTGATCGTGTTCATCTGCGATGCCTTTCAAAGCCGTGCACCCAATCGGACTTGAGGTAGTAAATGAGGTAGATGGTCGAGCTGATGGCCCATGTGATGGGATACGCCCAGTAGATATAGCCGATCTCGCCGATGAAATGGACAACAAGCATGATATAGATGATGCGGATGACGCACCAGACTGAGAGCATGATTATCATCGGCACGACCGCGCGGCCTGCGCCGCGGCAGACCGCCGCGATGGAGTGCGAGAACGCCAGCAGGCAGTAGAACAGCGCGACCGTGTGCGCCTGCTGTACACCGAGGGCGATGACACCGGGGGTCTTGTCAAATACGCCGATCAGCTGCGGTGCAAAGAGATAATAACACAGTCCGATCAGCTCCGCCATGATGACGGCGACAAGAATGCAGAAGCGCGCGCCGCGCTTGGCGCGGTCATACTGCCGGGCGCCGAGGTTTTGACCAACAAATGTGGTGCATGCCATCGTGAAGCTCGTGATGGGCAGGAAGGCGAAGCCTTCGACCTTGCAGTGTGCGCCGTAGGCGGCCATGGCCATCATGCCGAAGGAGTTGATCTGTGACTGCACGATGACGTTGGCAAGGCCGATGACGCAGTTCTGAATGCCGGAGGGAAGACCGTAGCGCACGATCTCGCGCAGCATGTCACCATGCAGGCGGATGCTGCGCAGCGTGACGGTGTAAACTTCGCCCTTGTGCAGAAGGTGCCGCAGGCAGAGAAGGAAGCTGACGGTCTGGGAGATGACCGTCGCCACCGCGGCGGACCATACGCCCCAGCCAAGAAGGCCAATGAAGAGCAGATCGAGCGCAATATTCGTCAGCGATGAGATGACGAGGTAGTGCAGGGGCCTGCGGCTGTCGCCGAGCGCGTTGAGCGCGCCTGCGCACATATTGTACAGCACCGTCGCCAGCACGCCGAGGAAGTAATAGCGGAAGTACTCCACCGCCTGCGGCATGACCTGCGCGTCTGTATTCATCCAGACGAGAAACGTCGGCGTCAGCAGCACGCCAACAAGCGTCAATCCAGCGCCGGCAACGATGCCGAAGGCGAGATTTGTATGGATGGCGCGCGAGACGCTTTCATAGTCGCCGGCGCCGAAGTACTTGGAAATGGCGACGCCTGCACCCATTGATGTGCCGATGAAAAGGCTTGTGAGCAGCATAATGAGCGTGCCGGACGAACTGACGGCGGCAAAGGCGTTCGTCCCCAGAAATTTGCCCACGATGAACACGTCGGCCGTGCTGTAGAGCTGCTGGAAGACCTGACTGATGAAGATGGGCAGCGCGAAGCGCAAAATGAGCGGGATAGGATTCCCTTCGGTCATATTGCGCACGGTCTGCCCGGGCTTTGCAACGGCGGGCTGCGGCATGAGATCCCTCGCTTTCTTTTTTTGCCCGCACGGCAAAAGCGCGCGGGCAAAATGGCGGAAAAAGGAAAAGCGCCGCAAAAACGGTGCTTTTCCTGTGATATCCGGTCGGATATGCAGTCAAAGACTGTCGTATCGTTACGAAGTTATTATATAGAGCTTTTTGCCGAAAGTCAACTACATCACAGCGCCGAGCAGCAGCGGTGTAATGTAGGTCTCCACGAACGCTGCGATCAGCAGCAGCGGGACGACCGCAAAAAGAAAGATGCGCAGGCAATCCAGTATCCGGGGGAAAAGGGACACGGCGCCGTCTTTTTTGCACAGCCGGTCAGTCCCTGTGCGGCAGAGCAGCAGTCCCATCGCGCAGGAAAGGATGAGCGCCGTCAGTTCAAAAATGCCGTGCGGCAGGACGCCGAGAGCATACACGCCAAGGCCGATGCCCTGTTTCTGGTACATTGCCGCGAATACGCCCAACAGCAGCGCGTTCGTGCCGAGCGCGAGCGCACTGAACGGCAGAAACGGGATCAGCCCATAGAGCATCGAGAGGAGAGAGGCGGTGACATTGTTGAAAAACAGCGTTCCCATCAGCTGCCTCTGCGGTACGTCGCCGGTCAGTCCAAGTTCTTCGAGCTGCGAAACGAAGCGCGTGAAAGTCTCCTGCGCGAGCGAGGGGAAGACCAGCGCTCCGCAAAAGCCCAGCAGCGTAAGAATGCCAAACGCGGCGGCGGTATGCAGAAATTCCTGCCGGAGCACACCGCCGCCCAGCGTGGGACAGCAGCGGTCGATCATGAAAGCTTGTCGATACCGGCCTTGACGCGCTTGATCGTCTCCTCGCGGCCGAGAATGTGACAGATCTCGACTGCGCCGCCGGGCGTGACGAGCTTGCCCGCAACGGCGATGCGCAGCGGCCACATGAGCGTCGCGTTCTTCACGCCGAGCTCCTCGGCGAATGAGACGAGCATGTCATGGATGGCATCATTCGTCCACTCGGGAAGGCTCTCGAGCTTGGGCAGGACCTTATTGAGCATGTCGAGCGAGACCTGGCTGTTGGTCTTGGACTTCTTGTTCGTGTAGAACTCAACGCCGTAATCGGGAAGAGCATCGAAGAAGTCGACCTTTTCGGGAATGTCGGTGAGCTTTTCGCAGCGGGCCTGCAGGAGAGCTGCGATCTCGGAAGCGGAATACGCCGGATTCTTCACACTCTCGTGGATGTAAGGCTTGGCGACTTTACAGAACTCCTCCGGCGGGAGGTTGCGCAGGTAGTTGGCGTTGAAATAGGTGAGCTTTTCAATGTCGAAGATGGCAGGGGACTTGGAGATGCCGCCGATGTCGAACGCCCCCACCAGCTCGTCGAGCGTGAAGAACTCCTGCTCGCTCTGCTCGCCGCGCGGCGACCAGCCGAGCAGCGCCACATAGTTGAGGATGGCGGGCGTCAGGTAGCCCTGCGCCTTGAGGTCTTCATAGCTCGGGTCGCCGTTGCGTTTACTCATCTTATGCTGCGCGTCGCGCATGACGGGGGAGCAGTGCACGTAGGTCGGCACCTCCCAGCCGAAGCCCTCGTAGAGGAGGTTGTACTTCGGGGCGGAGGAGAGATATTCGCTGCCGCGCACGACATGGGTGATGCCCATGAGGTGGTCGTCGATGACGTTGGCAAAGTTGTAGGTCGGCAGACCGTCGCGCTTCAAGAGCACCTGGTCATCGAGCGTTTTATTTTCCACCGTGATGTCGCCAAAGCTTGCATCGTGGAAGGTCGTGGTGCCGTCCTTCGGGATACGCTGGCGAATGACGTAAGGCTCGCCGGCGGCGACGCGCGCCTTGGCTTCTTCGAGCGGCAGGTCGCGGCAGGGATCGTCCGCGCGGTCAAATTCGCCGCTATCCTCCTCGCTCTCGGCCTTTTCGCAGAAGCAGTAGTAGGCGTGGCCGCGCTCGACTAAAAGCTCGGCGTACCTGCCGTAGGTGTCGCGGCGCTCGCTCTGGATATACGGGGCGACGGGGCCGCCGACGTCGGGGCCTTCGTCGTGGGAAAGGCCGCATTCCGCCATCGTGCGGTAGATGACGTCCGTTGCGCCCTCGACGAGACGCCCCTGGTCGGTATCCTCAATGCGGAGAATGAAGGTGCCGCCGGCGTGGCGGGCGATGAGATAGGTGTAGAGCGCGGTGCGCAGGTTGCCCACGTGCATATAGCCCGTGGGGGAGGGAGCGAAGCGCGTGCGCACCTTACCGTGCGGGATCTTCGCTTCCATTTCCTCAAAATACTTCATGTCGATGGACATAGGTGACCTCCTGAAGTGAAATCAAAATCAGATACATTATTACACCATATTTTCGCTGAAAAGTCAACGAAAGGGCACTGTACTTTTTGCAGTGAGAATATCCGCTTCCATGCTTGTATTTTGATGGGCGGTATGGTAACATAACAAATTGGGTCGATAGCTGCGCCAAAACGGCGCAATTCGAGATAAAATGAGAAAAACAAAAAGATCGGAGAAAAAACGATGGAAAACATGGAAAACGCGGCGCGCAAGAAAGTGATGCTGTCCGGCATTCAGCCCAGCGGCGATCTGACCCTCGGGTCCTACCTCGGCGCGATCAAGAACTGGGCGGAGCGCGACGAGGAATTTGACAACTACTACTTCATGGCCGATATGCACTCGATCACCGTGCGTCAGGACCCTGCGGCGCTGCGCCGCCGCACGCTCGAGCAGCTCGCGCAGTACATTGCCTGCGGCCTCGATCCCGAGAAGAACACGCTCTTTATCCAGTCTCATGTGCCGCAGCATGCAGAGCTTGGGTGGGTGCTGAACTGCTATACGATGTTTGGCGAGCTTTCCCGCATGACGCAGTTTAAGGACAAGTCCGCCAAGAACAGCGAAAACATCAACGGCGGCCTTTTCACCTATCCTGCGCTGATGGCGGCGGATATCCTGCTCTATCAGCCCGACTATGTCCCCGTGGGCGAGGATCAGAAGCAGCACGTCGAGCTCTGCCGCAACATCGTCCAGCGTTTCAACGGCATTTATGGCGACGTCTTCAAGATGCCCGAGCCGTACATCCCCAAAGTCGGCGCGCGCGTGATGAGCCTGAGCGACCCCGGTGCCAAGATGTCGAAGTCCGACAAGGATCCCAACGGCTCCATTTACCTGATGGAAAAGCCCGAGGACATCCTGCGCAAGTTCAAGCGCGCCGTGACCGACAGCGACACGGAAAACTGCGTGCGCTATGACCCGGCGAACAAGCCGGGCGTTGCGAACCTGATGACCATCTACTCCGCCGTGACGGGCAAGAGCTTTGACGAGATCGAGCGGGAGTTCGCCGGCAAGGGCTACGGCGCGTTCAAGCCCGCCGTGGGCGAGGCCGTCGTCGAAACGCTGCGCCCCATCCGCGAGGAGGCCACGCGCATTCTGGGCGACAAGGCGTATCTCGAGTCCGTGTATCGCGCGGGCGCGCAAAAGGCGTCCTATGTGGCGGAAAAGACGCTGCGCAAGGTCTACAAGAAGGTAGGCTTTGTCGCGCGCTGAGGGTGACGGATCATGAACGGAATTCCAAAAGAACTGCTGCTCAGCGTGGGCGCGGCGATGCTGTGCGCCTTTGCCGTGAGCTTTCTGATGTGCCCGCTGGTGAAGTCCTTCGCCTATAAGATCGGCGCGATCGACGTGCCGAAGGACAACCGCCGCATGCACAAGAAGCCTGTGCCGCGTCTTGGCGGGCTGGCTATTTTCCTCGGATTTATCGTCAGCATGCTGCTGTTCGTCGATATCGACCATCAGATGAAGGGGATCCTGCTTGGGGCGTCGATCATCGTTGTGCTGGGCGTGGTGGACGATATGTCTCCGCTGCGCGCGTTGTTCAAATTCTTTGTGCAGATCTTTGCGGCGCTCGTGGCGGTGTTCCACGGCGTTGTGATCGAGATCCTCTCAAATCCCAACGTTTTTGCCGAGAATCCCTACTGGGAGCTGAACTGGCTGTCGATCCCCATCACGGTTTTGTGGATCGTCGGCATCACAAATGCCGTCAATCTGATCGACGGGCTGGACGGCCTTGCCTGCGGCGTGTCCACGATCAGCGCGGTGTCGATGCTGGTGATCGCGCTGCTCGTCTCCGAAGGGGACGTGGCGCTTGTGATGGCATCGCTCGTGGGCGCGTGCCTTGGCTTCATGCCGTATAACAGGAACCCCGCCAAGATGTTCATGGGCGATACCGGGTCTACGTTTTTGGGCTATGTTCTTGCAACGATCTCCATTCAGGGGCTGTTCAAGTATTACGCCATCGTGTCGTTTGCGGTGCCGTTCCTCATTCTGGGCCTGCCGATGTTCGACACGCTGTTCGCCATCATCCGCCGCCTCGCCCATGGGCAGAATCCCATGGCGCCTGACCGCGGTCACATTCATCACCGTCTGATCGACATGGGCCTGAGCCAGAAGCAGGCGGTCGCGGCGCTGTATGTCATCAGCAGCATTCTTGGTCTCTCCGCCGTGGTGCTGACGTCGAGCGGCGCGGTCAAGGCGATGCTTTTGCTGATGGCGCTGGCGGTGGCGGCATTCCTCGCTTCGCGCGTCATCTTCCGCCGCGATATCGACAAGGCGATGCAGGCGGAAAAGACCGCCGCGGAGGACAAGGCCGGACAGCCGGATCCGGAGGATACGGCCGCTGCGCCGGAAACGGAAACCAACAAGAAAAAAGAGGACGCATAAATGGAAAAACTGCGTATTATGAGCGTATTCGGTACGCGGCCGGAGGCCATCAAGATGGCTCCGCTGGTCAAGGAGCTGGCAAGCCGCGAAGAGATCGAGAGTCTCTGCTGCGTAACGGCGCAGCACCGCGAGATGCTGGACAGCGTCATGGAGGTCTTCGACCTCAAGGCTGACTGCGATCTTGATATTATGACCCCACGGCAGACGCTCTCAAGCATCACGAGCAAGTGCCTGCTTGGTATGGACGGGGCCATCGAGAAGTTCAAGCCGGACATGATCCTTGTGCACGGCGATACAAGCACGACCTTTGCCGGCGCGCTTTCGGCCTTTTACCACAAGGTGCCCGTCGGGCACGTTGAGGCGGGGCTTCGCACCTATGACAAATATTCACCTTACCCTGAAGAAATGAACCGCAAGCTCGTCACGGCCATTGCCGACCTCTATTTCTGCCCGACGGAGAACAACCGCGAGAATTTACTCAAAGAGGGTGTGACCGAGGGCCTTTTCGTCACGGGCAACACGGTCATTGATGCCTTGAAAACAACGGTGCGCAAGGATTATCGCTTTACAACAGAACTCCTCAACGGGCTGGACTATTCCAGAAAGATCGTGCTTGTGACCTGCCACCGCCGCGAAAATTACGGCCAGCCCATGGAGAACATCATGACTGCGCTGCGCGACATCGCCCTCCAGAATGAGGACTGCGAGCTTGTCTATCCCGTACACCTCAGCCCCGTCGTGCGCGAGAACGCGCAGAAGTTTCTCGCCGGTACGCCGCGGGTGCATCTCATCGATCCGCTGAGCGCGGACGAAATGCATAATCTCATGGCGCGCTGCTATATGGTGATGACTGACAGCGGCGGATTGCAGGAGGAAGCGCCTGCGCTCGGCAAGCCTGTGCTCGTCATGAGAAAAGAGACCGAGCGCCCTGAGGCGGTCGCCGCGGGTACGGTGAAGCTCTGCGGCGTCGAGTACGATGACGTGCTGCGCATGGGCAATGAGCTGCTGCGCAGCAGGGAAGCCTATGACGCAATGGCGCACGCCGTCAACCCCTATGGCGATGGCTGTGCCTGTGTGCGCATTGCCGATGCGATCCTCTGGTATTTTGGCAGGAGAAGCGCACGGCCGGACGATTTCCTCGTCTAAGCTGCCGAAAAACGATGAAAGGAGCGTGGAGCGGGATGAAAAAGCGAAAGCTGACGCCGATCGGAGCGGCTTTTGTCGCGCTCGTTCTGCTCGTCGTTTTTTTCATGGTGCGCAGCACGCTGCACCAGACCGCACGCATCGTCCTGCCGCAGGAAGCGGAGGACAGCGGCGATAACAGCATTTCAACGGATGACAGCAGCACCGGCCGCGTCGTTGTCCGCGCCGACACGGTGCAGAGCGCCATTGCCACGCTCGAGCGCCCGGCGCGCTATACGCGCGCCATTACCATTGAGCGCTATTACGACGGCGGCAGCGGGGTGGATCGCAGCAGCGTGTATTCAGACGGCGCATGGATGCGCGTCGATACCGAGCACAGCGGCGGCGAGCTGAGCCATACCATTACCGATGGTGAAAGCGTCTGGCTCTGGTACGGCAGCGGCAAGCAGTATTTCCACAGCACCGCTTCCTTCAGTGCTGACGAAGAACAGGGCATCCCGACCTATGAGGATATCCTGCGCATGGACGCTTCGAGGATCGCGCTGGCGGATTACCGCGTGTTGGATTCTGTGGACTGTATTTTTGTAGAAACAGCAGCCGATGAGAACGGTTATCTTGAGCGCTACTGGGTCAGCGTGAGCAACGGGCTGCTGTGCGCTGCGGAAAAGCTCAACGGAGAAGAGGTCGTTTACCGCATGGCGGGGATGGCTGTGGATACGGGGGAGATCGCTGCGGACGTCTTTGTGCTGCCGGATGAGACCGTCCTCCACGAGAGTCGGAGCGAAAGTGTGGATCGGTAAAGACATATACGGTGATGAAAAGCGCCATTCGGAGCACAGGACTCCGGATGGCGCTTTTCATACAGTCTACAGGATGAGCAGCAGCCCCAGCGCGATCAGCAGCTCGTCGTCTGCTTTTTCCTCAAAGAGGAAAAAGAGAATGAGCAGCAACAGCAGATCGCCCTTATCCACTCCTTTGAGCGGCAGTTTGTCGAGCAGGTGTGAAAGCAGCTGCGATGCTTCGCGTCCGATCGGCTCCCGCTGCGGCTCAGACTCCGGCGGCGGAGCGGATGGGCGATGAGGGGGGCGGCGCTCTCTCTGCGTCTCCGGCGGATCCGGCATGGGAATGCGCGTGTAAACGCCCTCATCGCTGCGCAGATAGCGGTTATACATTTCTCATCCCTCCCCGCTCAGAAGAAACGTTTTGGCAAGGTGAATGAGCCGCGCGAGCTGTGCCGCGCGATCGACCTTGTCCTGCCGCTCGGGTTTGAGAAAGGGTCGCAGCGCGCGCAGGAGAGCGGCGGTCTCGCCGCTCTCGGGTCGATTGAGCTGTGAGAGCACCGGCAGAAATTTGGCGATCATAGCGGGGTCGATCCCGCCCAGAAGTGCGGAGAGATCCGGCGGCGCATCGGTCGCTCCGGCTGCGTCCGGCGGCGCAGTGTCGCAGGGAGACGTGGGAGCAGCTGCGCCGTTCTGTGCCCCGAGCTGCTGCGACAGGCTCTGCGCCATCTGCATGACCTGCGCCATGGCATCCGGATCGGAGAGCAGAGTATTCAGTTTTTCCTCCCACTCGCTCACGCCGAAGCCTCCTCTCCTGACCGGCTATTTCTTTGCCGATTCGTTCAGCCGCTGCATCAGCGCGGCTCCCTCCGGACTTTTCATCAAGCTGCCAAGCAGCTGTGCAAGCGCCTTTGTGTCGCCGCTCTCCGCTTTTTGCGCGGCCTGCTGCAGTGCCGCGCCGCCGTCCTGAGATGTGAGCAGCTGCATGAGCCTCTGCCCGTCGTTGCCGGACATGATTTTCTGCGCAAGCTCCTGATTTTTCTTGAATTTTTCTACAAGACCCATGGTTTTCGCATCCATTGTCATCCCTCCCTGGCTACGGTTCCTTATCAGTATATGAGCGCGCCGGCGGGGGCGTGCCTGCGCGGATGAAAAAATTTTGCAAAAAGAAAAGCAAGACCCGCGTGGCGCGTACCACACGGGTCTTGTGAGTTTTTGGCTATTTCTGCGCCCTGCCGTAGTCGCAGTCTTTCCTGAGCGGGCAGCCGTCGCAGTTTGCCTTGCGGGCGGTGCAGCGGTCGCGGCCGAACAGCACCAGTCGGTGGCAGAAGTCGTTCGACTCCTCCGGCGGCAGGATGGCGCGCAGCTGCTTTTCGACGCTCAGCGGGTCCTTGCTGCCGTCCGTCAGGCCAAGGCGGCCCGTGATGCGGATGCAGTGCGTGTCGCACACGTAGGCGGGCTGGCCGTAGACATCGCCGAGGATCAGGTTCGCCGTTTTGCGCCCGATGCCGGGGAGGGCCGTAAGCTCCTCCATCGTGCCGGGGACCTTCCCGCCGTACTTTTCGAGCAGAATTTTCGCGCACTCGACGATGTCCTTCGACTTCGTGTTGTAAAATCCGCAGGAGCGGATCGCGTCGCCGACCTCTTCATACGTCGCGTTCGCGAAGGCCTCAAGCGTCGGAAACTTCTGATAGAGCGACGGCGTGACCATGTTCACGCGCGCGTCGGTGCACTGGGCGGAAAGGCGCACGGCGAACAGAAGCTCGTAGTCCTTTTTATATTCGAGCGAGCAGCGCGCGTTGGGGTAGAGGACCTTCAGCTCCTCCACGATGCGGCGGACGGCGGCTTTGGATTTCATGGCGAGACCTCCTGCGTTTCATCAATACTGCCGACAGTATAGCACATGGATGCGGAAAAATCGACAGAAAAAGTCTGTGCAGCGGAGAAAAAACGTGCTATAATCATTCCATCTGTGAAAAAGGAGGCCTGTGCGATGCGCCTACTATTCAAGCAGCGCTTTTTTTCGTGGTTTGACAGCTACGATATCTACGACGAGGACGGAAACACCGTCTTCACGGTCGAAGGCAAGCTCGCCTGGGGGCACTGCCTGCATATTCTGAACGCCGCGGGCGAGCACATCGGCACCGTGCAGCAGCGCGTGCTGACGTTTTTACCCAAGTTCGAGCTTTACATCGGCGAGCAGTACTACGGCTGCATCTGCAAGGAATTCACGTTCTTTACCCCGCGCTTCACGCTCGAGTGCAG
>CAKTRT010000012.1 GCA_934597535.1 uncultured Oscillospiraceae bacterium
ATGCGAAGGTCATCAACGGTATGACCGAGACCACCTTCGAGCCCAGCGCTACCCTGACCCGCGCGCAGATCGCCAAGGTCCTCTATCAGCTTAACCTGATCGAGAAGTAAGTCCCCGGCACAAAATGACAAAAAGGCTCCGCACCGAGAGGTGCGGAGCCTTTTTGTGCCGCTGCATCAATGGAGCCGGTGCGCAGCACCGGCTCCGTTGATCTTGATTGCCTGAGGCTTACAGGTACAGATAGCTGTACTTGTCGCGGAGGGTGAGGATCAGCGCTTCCAGCTCGACCGGCAGGTCATTGTCGCAGGAGCCGAGATCGTATTCCTTCACCTCGGTAAGGCGCAGGCGGATCCTGTCGCCGCCGAGGAACAGCACGCCTGCATTCTCGCTCTCGTCCATATCCTCCTTCGTCTGGAAGAGGGTGAACTTGTCGTGGCAGGGCTCGCTGGCATAGGGGCAGAACTGCGTGCAGTTGCCGCACTCGTTGCACATCTTGTCCACGTGCACGATCTGGTGCGAGCCGTCGGCCATTTTGATGACGACGTTCGCGCGGTTCGGGCAGGAATCGACGCAGTTTTCGCACACGGTGGAGCACTGCAGGCAGCGCTCGCCGTCACAATGGCACTTGCTTGCCATCGAGAGGATGCCCTTCTTGGCCTGCGCGTCGAACTCGGTCACATCGGCCTCTGCGGGGATGTCATAGACGTGCGGGTGACCGACGACGACCTCGGCAAAGCGCGCAGCGTCGGCGATACCCTCGACCACGGTGGCGGGGCCGCGGTGTGCGTCGCCCGCGCAGTACACACCGGGGATATTTGTCTCAAACGAGGGGCCCTTGCGGCCCATCTCGATGCCGTTCGCGGCCATCAGCTCGGCGTCCACCTGCTCGCCGACGGCGGAGATGACCATGTCGCAGGGGATGGTGAACTGCTCGCCGGACTTGACGGGGCTGCGGCGGCCGGTCTCGTCCGGCTCGCCGAGGATCATCCTGTCGCACAGGAGCTTTCCGCGGCTCTGCTTGACGGGCGCGGCCAGCTCGACGAACTCGACGCCCTCGTCGATGGCGAGCTGGAGCTCGTGCTCATCGGCGGGCATGAATTTCTTCGTGCGGCGATAGAGGATGGTCGCGTGCGCGCCCATGCGCTTTGCAACGCGGGCGGCATCCATCGCGGTGTTGCCCGCGCCGACGACGACGATGTTGCCGCTCAGGCACGGCTTGACCTGCTTTTTCATCTTCTTCATCCACTCGATGACGCCCTGCACGTTGCCCTCGATATCAAGCTTGCCGGGCTTCCATGCGCCGGTGGCCATCAGGATGTGGGTGTAGCCCATCTTCTTGAGCTGCTCGACGGACGGGGCGCTCTTCCCGAGCTTGACTTCGACGCCGTAGCGCTCCATGAGCGCGACGTCCTTGTCGATGGCGTTGTCGCTGATGCGGAAGGCGGGGATGACGTAGCGCGGCACACCGCCGAGCTTGCGCTCACGCTCGAAGATCGTGGTGGGCACGCCCTCGCGGCCAAGGAAGTACGCCGCGGCGATACCGGTCGGGCCGCCGCCGACGATGGCGACCTTCTTATCCTCGACCGGCTCAGGCATACGGAGGGAGGCCATGAGGGCATTGTAGCCCTTTTCGGCGGCTAAGAGCTTCGTGTCGCGGATGCGGACGGACTCATCGTAGAAGTTGCGCGAGCACTTGCCCTGGCAGCGGTGCGCGCAGATGGTGCCGGTGATGAACGGCAGAGCGTTCTTCTCGGTGATGAGCTTGAGGGCTGGGGCGTAAAGCCCCTTGCGGCACAGCTCGAGATATTCGGGGATGTCCTGCTCGATCGGGCAGCCGCCCTTGCAGGGAGCTGTAAAGCAGTCGAGCCATGGCACCTGCTCTTCGCTCTTGCGGGAGGGCAGGGGCTTGATGGGCTTTAAGTGGTGGAAGTCGTGCAGGGCAGAGGCCGCGAGATCGGAGATCGCGGCGGGATCGTTGCCCGCAAAGGCGCGGTAGGGCATTCCCTCCACCTTTTCGACCATCTGATGCAGGCGGTTATAGCCGCCGGGCTTCAGGATGGTGGTGGCGACGGTGATGGGCCAGATGCCTGCGGCAAACAGCTTGTCGCAGTTGAAGAAGTCTGCACCGCCCGCGAACGAGATGCGCATCTTGCCGTCAAACTGGCGGGAGATGCGATTGCACATCTCGATCGTCAGCGGGAAGAGGCTGCGGCCGGACATGTACATTTCCTCGTTGGGAAGCTCGCCGCGCGTCGTGTCGACGGGGAAGGTGTTGGAGAGCTTGAGGCCGAATTCGAGATCCTGCTTGTCCGCAAGCTTTTGCAGCCGCTCGAACATCGGGACGGCGTCCTCCCACTGGAGGTCCTCGTTGAAGTGGTGCTCATCGAAGACGATGTAGTCATAGCCCATGGAATCGAGGATGCTGCGCGCGGTCTTGTAGCCGAGAATGGTCGGGTTGCACTTGACGAAGGTGTGCAGATGCTTTTCCTTGAGAAGATAGCTTGCGATGCGCTCGATCTCCTGCGGCGGGCAGCCGTGGAGCGTGGAGAGCGTAACGGAGCGGGAAACATTGGGGGAGATCGAGGCGATGAAGTCCTTTTCCTCGGGGAAGAGCTCGGTCAGGACTTTTTTACATTCCTTGAACTGCGCGGTCTTGCCCGCGTCCATCATGTTGTTGATATAGGTGTTGACCTTGCGGCCCTTGATGCCGTCCAGGTCATAGCCGACGGACATATTGAACACGAACCCGTCGGGATCGCCGAAGCCGTAGACCTTGCTCATGACCTTGAGCGCGCACCAGGCCTTGATGTACTCGTCCTGCGCCTGCGGCACGGTTAGCTCGGTGGACCACTCCTGGTTGTAGCCCTCATCGGCGGCGAGGATGCAGGGGCGGGGGACGCAGGCGGCGAGCTCCGCGCCATCCATCTTCTGGACGGTCTTGACCTCAAAAAAGCGCGCGCCCGCGGCGTAGGCCGCGATGATGTTCTGTGCGAGCTGGCTGTTGGGGCCGGCGGCGGGGCCAAACGGCGTTTCGATGCGCTCGCCGAAGATCGGCAGGCTCTTGCCGTCGGCATGATAATGCTTGTGAACGCCGAACACGTCGCCGCACTGGGCATATTCGGTCGTGACCCAGTTCATCAGAGCATTGAACGGAATGGGATACATTTTTTCAGACATAAGGGGGTGCTCCTTTCGTTTGAGTGCCGCAAAGGCGGCGGGAAAGTGGAGGCACGGGCCTCCGGCGGTGCCGCAGGTGCTGCGGCGGGAGATCAAAGGGGCCATTCTCTTTGCAAAAGAGAATGGCCCCTTTGGAACCCCAAGAGAAAGCTGCGGGGTGCGCGGGGTGAATTACTCTTTTGCAGAGAATGACGGCGTTTGGATCGTTACGATTTGGGTTGCTTCTGTCTCCGCTGTCGCTGGCTGGATGTAGATGATGGCCTCTGCCGTTGGAAGCAGGGGACTGTCAATGAATCATTTTTTGTGACGACATGTGCGTCACAAAAAACACCTATCGCGGAGCGCGCGTCGAGCGGGCGAGGCGCGAAGCGGAGTGTGAATCCACAGAAAATATATCAATATTTTCTGTGATTCAGGTCGCCCCAGAGCTTCTTGGCGGCCTCAAGGATGTGGGCGTTTTCGGCCTCTTCGTCGATGCCGATAAGCTTGCGGTCGAGCATGAGCACCTTGCCGGCGGCGATGGTCGTCTCAACCTGGCGGCCCGTCATGCCGAAAATCATGTGGCCGTCGATATTCTCGTCGGAGAACGGTGTGAACGGCTTATAGTCCATGACGATGATGTCCGCCGCGGCGCCGGGCTTCAGCACGCCGAGCGTGTCGGGGAAGTATCGTTCGCCGATCTTCGCGTTGTTCTTGAAGAGCATGTCCGTCACCTCGCACCAGCCAACGTTCGGCAGGCAGTTCTGGCTGCGCTGGGAACAGAGGGCGACCTTGAGGGACTCGAGCATATCGTTCGTGTAAGCGTCGGTGCCCATGCCGAGGAGGATGCCGCGCTTGTAGAGCTGGAGCACGGGGCAGATGCCGATGGCGTTGCCCATGTTGGACTCGGGATTGTTCACGACCATCGTGCCCGTCTCCTTGATGATGTCCATCTCGGCGGAGTTGACGTGGATGCAGTGGCCGAGGATGGTCTTGGGGCCGAGGATGCCGTGATCCTGCAAGCGCTGCACGGGACGGCGGCCGTAGTTCTGGAGGGAGTCGTACACGTCGTTCATGCCCTCGGAGACGTGGATGTGATAACCCGTGCGGCCGTTGTTGGCTGCCACCATGCGGTCGAAGGTCTTATCCGAAATGGTGAACAGCGCGTGGCCGCCGAACATCGCCGCGAGCATCGGGTCCTTATTCTTTTCGCACTCGGTGATAAAATCGGCGTTCTCCTGAATGGCCTGTAAGCACTTCTCCTCGCCGTCGCGGTCGCTGACCTCATAGCACAGGCAGGAGCGAAGGCCCAGGCGCTTGCTTTCTTCTGCGATCGTGTGGAGCGTTCCGGGGATCTCACCGTAAGAGGCGTGATGGTCGAAGATTGTCGTCACGCCCTGCTTGATGGAATCCATGTAGAGCGCGGTGGCGGACGCCTTTGTGCCGTCCATCATCAGATGGCGGTCGATGGCCCACCACGTGCCGTCGAGGACTTCATAGAAGTTCGTCGGGTTGTTGCCGACGATGGAAAGGCCGCGGGCGAGGGCAGAATAGATGTGGGTGTGCGCGTTGATGAACGCGGGCATGATGACGCCGCCTTTGGCGTTGATGATCTCGGCGTCGGGATATTTCGCACGAAGGGCCGCCTCCTCGCCGACTTCGGCGATCTTCGCGCCCTCGTAGGCGACGGCGCCATGCTCGTAGTAGCCCCGGCCTTCCGCGTCGCGGGTGATGAGCCGTCCGTTGGTGATAAGCTTCATGGGGAAACCTCCTTCAGTGTGCAGTCCGGTGCGCTGGCCGCCCGCCGCCGGATACGGCGCTGCGGGGAACAAAAAAAGCGCTTCTCCGTACAGGCCAGAAAACACGCTCTCCCGCAGGAGAGATAGTTCAGCCCGTGCGCGAAGCACTTCGTTGCAGCTACCGGTACAATATTGACAAAATTATTTTACAGGAATCGAGAACAAAATGCACGTTTTTTCCGTCTAAGACAATGTAGAAAATAGAAAAGAAATTTTGTGCATTCTGCTGCGAGACGGAAAAGTGCCCCGCAGCGGCCGTGTAAGCCCCGCCAACACCTGCACCTTCTGGAACAGGTGGGTCGCCTCTGTCCGGTTTTACTGCTTCCAACATCCAGCCGCAGATGGCAGCCGGGAGGCCTGCAAACCACCGGAGCGTACCGGCGTCCCTTATGACGAAATGTGGGTTTATAAAGAACTTATCACGAACCCCGCAGGGCAGCTTCAGTTTACCGCATGCGGCGGGAGAAACCCGTCGCAACAGGGGGGAGCTTATTCCTCGTCTGCGAGGATCTGCTCCATGAACTGATCGTAAACGGCGTTCAGCTCGTCCTCGTCGTCGATGGTGACGAGCATCTCCTCACCGTTTTCCATTTGGCTTTTCAGGATGATGAGACCGTATTCCTCTTCGCTCTCCTCATCCTCCTCGGAGCCCTCTTCGATCACGGGAAAGAACGCCATATAGGTCGTGCCATTGGCTTCGAGCGCATCGACGTATTCAAGCTCCACGTCGTTGCCCTCGTCATCGGTCAGCGTGATGAAGTTGGGGCCGAAATCCTCACTCATGCGGGGACACCTCCTGATCGTTTCTACATCACAGTATAACGCACCGGAAGACAAATTGCAAGACAAGATACGCAGCACTTGACAGCTATGCTATACTATATTCTGTATTAGCATGTACAGTTATGCGGACATGTCCGCATGTTTCACTACCGCAGAGGAGGCGCTTTATGGAAGAAAACCGCGCAGACAACCAAACGCCCCGAAAACAGCATTCCTCCCGCCCGAAAAAGAAGAAAACGGGCATGGTCTGGAAGGTCCTCGGTACGCTCTTCGCCATAGGGCTTGTCACGGGACTGATGTTTTTCGGCATATTTATGGTCTATGTCAACACAACGCTCGAGCCTGAGCTGGACGTGGACATTTCCGCCTACACGCTCAAGCAGAGCTCGACGGTCTACTATCAGGACAAAGCGACGGGAGAATGGGTCGAGCTGACAAAGCTTCACGGCACGGAAAACCGCACGCTCGTGGATTTTAAGGATATCCCCGATCACGTCTGGGAGGCGCTGGTGTCGATCGAGGACGAGCGCTTTTTCGAGCATGGCGGCGTGGACTGGAAGAGCACGGCGCGCGCCATTTTCGATAAGCTGACGGGCAGCTCCACCCGCGGCGGCTCGACGATCACGCAGCAGGTGATCAAGAACGCAACGGGCGATAAGGAGGTCACGATCAAGCGCAAGGTGACGGAGATCTTCCGCGCGCTGCGCCTTGCCAAGAATTACTCGCGGGATGAGATCCTGGAAACGTACCTGAACCTTGTCTACTTCGGCAAGGGCAGCTACGGCATCGAGGCGGCGGCGGAGAGCTACTTTGGCAAGACCGTGGGCGAGCTGTCGGTCGCCGAGGCGGCAGCCATCGTCGGCATCACGCAGAATCCCTACAAATACGATCCCTCCAAAGGAGACTGGTACCGCGAGCAGAACAGGGAGCGCCAGCTCACGGTGCTCTACAAGATGCACGAGCTGGGTTATCTCAACGATGCGGAGTATGAGCAGGCGGAGAATGAAAAGCTCGTATTCACATGGGATGAGGACTATGTGCCGAAGGACGCCGGGGAGGCGGAGGCCATTTCCAGCAGTTCCTACGATTCCTACTTTGTCGAGCGGATGTTCAACGATATCGTTGCCGACATGGTGGAGCAGAAGGGCTATGAGGCGGAGGTTGCCAAGACCATGCTCTACACCGGCGGCTATTCAATCTACTGTACGATCGATCCGGAGATCCAGGCGATCGTGGAGAGCGTTTACGCCGATCGCAGCAATCTGGATTACACCTCCGCCAAGGGCGAGCTTTTGCAGTCCGGCGCTACGATCATCGACAATTCCACGGGCGACATCGTGGCCGTTGCGGGACGCGTGGGTGAGCGCGAGGGCCGGTTCCTGCTGGACTATTCGACCGTTGTGCGTCAGTGCGGCTCGGCGATCAAGCCGCTGAGCGTTTACGCGCCTGCGCTGGACGCGGGCGTGATCACGCCTGCGAGCGTGATCGACGACTATCCCGTGCAGATGATGAGCGGCAGCGTGTGGCCTGTGAACGCCTATAAGGGCTACCGCGGCATCATGACGCTGCAGGACGCCATCCGCAATTCCTCGAACCCCACGGCGGTGCGGACGGTGCAAAACCTGACGCTTTCCGCCTCCTACACATTCATGACCGAGAAGCTCGGCTTCACCACGCTGACCAATGACGACATCACGGCGGCCGGCGCGCTGGCGCTCGGCGGCCTTTCCAAGGGCGTGACGACGCGCGAGATGGCCGCAGCCTACGCAAGCTTTGCCAACAGCGGCATCTATACGACGCCGCGCACCTATGTCGAGGTGCGCGACCACAACGGCAACACGATCCTTGAGAAGAAGACGGAGTCGCACGTTGCGATGAAGGAGAGCACGGCCTACGCGATGAACGAGCTGCTCAAGGAGGTCGTCAGCAGCGGTACCGGTACGGGCGCGAAGTTCTCCGGCATGACCATCGCCGGTAAGACCGGCTCGACCAACAGCAACAACGACCGTTACTTTGTTGGCTATACGCCGTATTATACGGCGGCGGTCTGGGTCGGCTACAACACGCCCACGCGCATCGTAGCCAGCGGGAACCCCGCCGCCACGCTTTGGAAGACCTTTATGAGCAAGATCCACGATGATCTGCCCAACAAGGACTTTGCTGTCAGCAATGCGGATATGGAGAGCGTCACCGTCTGCACGCAGACGGGGCTGCGGGCCTCCGCTTCCTGCCCGACCCATACGGTGAAGGTGGCCAAGGGCAGCGCGCCGGCGCTGACCTGCGACGCGCACATCACCGTGAGCATCTGTTCCGACACGGGACTGCTGGCGGGCGATTACTGCCCGAACGTCACAACGGCGTCGGTGCTCGACCTGAGCCAGCCAAATGTGAGCGAGGGATGGGGCTACACGCGCGAGGCGCTCATCAAGCCGCTGAGCGCCTCGGAGCTTGCGACCTGTCAGGCGCAGCTGGAGGAGGGACTGATCTCCGCGATCCCGGAGGGCACGGCGGTGCAGACGAATGAGGGCACCGTGCAGCTCTACAGCGATCTGCTGCACAAAGGTGTATGCACTATGCACACCGCGCCGCAGTTCCCATGGGGGCCGAACGACCCCTCTGACAGCGATGCGGACGACGGTTCCGACGCAGAGGACGGAAGCGCCGGCGATGACAGCGAGGCTGGCGGCAACGGCAGCTTCCTCGACTGGCTGCTGGGCAACAGTACGGCCACGGGCGGCGACTGAGCAAAAAGGCATAAAAAAGAGACGGCAGCCGCTGCCGTCTCTTTTTTATATGCGACGGATCATTGCGGTTCATCCTGGCGGTGCAGGATCTGCGCCGCCAGAAGCAGCAAAAAGGGAAAGAGGATCATGCCGGCGAGGCCAAAGCTGCAAAAGCCAAGGTACATCGCCGCGAGCGACGCTACCGGCGGCAGCCCGGCCTGTGCGGCAAGGAGCTTTGGCTCCAGCACATTGCGCGTCAGAAGCGTGCAGAGATAAAGCGCGAGCAGGACGATGGCCTTGGGCGGAAAGCCAACGAGCAGCGCGGCGATCGCCCAAGGCACGAGCGCTGTACCCGTGCCGAATACCGGCAGCGCGTCGAGCAGCGTGATGAGGATGGCGAGCAGCAGCGCATAGCTCTGCCGCATGAGAAAAAAACCGGTCAGCAGCTCCAGAAATGTGATGGCAGAGAGCGTGAGCTGCGCGCGCAGCCAGCGGGAGACCGAGCGCGTCACTCCGCTGCGGAAGAGCTGCAGCGAACGCAGCGCGCCGCCGGACAGACGCGATCTGACCGCCGTGCAGATCGCCGGATATGACGCGGAAGTGAAGAAGACTGCCAGCACGCAGGTGGCGACGGCCAGCGCGCCGCCCGGGATCGCGGCGGCAAGCGAGCCGAGCGCGGAGACCGCGCGCGAGGAAAGCGCACGCAGCAGGCTGTCGAAGTCGGTCAGCGTTCTTGTCAGCTGCTCTTGCAGATAGGCGCGCAGCCAGTCGGGGCAGGAGAAGCTGAAGCGTCCGGCGCGCGCGAGCAGGTCTTCCACGGCGGCGGGAAAGGCGTCGAAAAACGCGGGCGCGGCGGCGAGCAGCGCGCTCGTCTGGCTGAGGAGCGTCGTCCAAAGCAGCGAGAGCAGTCCGCCCAGCAAAAACAGCAGCACGAGCGTCAGCAGCAGTGCGGAAAAGCCGCGCCGGAAGCGCAGCTTTGTCTGCAGCAGCTGAATGAGCGGTTCAAAGCGGGCGGCGACAAAAAAAGCCAGCAGAAACGGCAGCGTCCACGGAAACAGATACCGCAGCAGCAGATAAAAAAGCACTGCGGCTGCCGCGGCGGCGGCAGAAAGAAGCAGAAAGCGCCTGAGCCGCGTTTCGTCCAAAAAATTTCCTCCCTTCCGGAAAAACAGTTGCATTGTGCGGGGCAATGTGATAAACTAACACCAATAAAAGACAAATGGCCACGAAGGAGAAACAAACTATGACGACAGCGACAAGGTTCTATCTGGTCTCCGCAGACGCTCTGCCGGAGATCTTCCTCAAGGTGGCGGAGGCCAAGCGGATGCTTCAGTCCGGCGAGGTGCGCACGGCGGGCGACGCCGCCCGCGCTGTCGGCATCAGCCGCAGCGCATTTTATAAGTACCGCGACGCGGTGCGTCCGTTCAACGACATGAAGACGGGACGCATCATCACGTTTTATACCATGCTCAAGAACAATCCCGGCGTGCTTTCCAACGTCCTCTCTATTTTTGCCAATTCCGGGGCGAATATACTGACGATCAACCAGAGCATACCGACCAACGGCTGCGCGGCGGTGACGATCTCGGCGGAAACATCGGAGATGCAGGAATCGATCGAGGAGCTGATGGCGCAGGCGCTGGCGCTGGACGACGTGGTGCGCTTTGAGATCCTTGCCGCCTGAGCGCGGCACCCTGACAAGACGTGCGACATACGATGGATTGGCGGCTGCTGCGAACGCGGCGCGCCGATCCATTTTTTTGTTGGAAGTGGTTCTTATGAGCCTTCTGGTGCTGAAATTCGGCGGCAGCTCTGTGCGGGACGCCGAACACCTTGCGCGAATGGCCCATATCGTGCGGGAAAAATACCGCGCGGGGGACGACGTTGTCGTAGTCCTCTCCGCGCAGGGCGATACGACCGATACGCTGCTGGATAAGGCGGCGGAGCTGGCGGAAAAGCCGTCGCCGCGCGAGCTTGACATGCTGCTCTCCGCGGGCGAACAGATGAGTGCGGCGCTGGGTGCGATGGCGCTGCAGCGGCAGGGGGTGGATGCGGTATCGCTGTGCGCATGGCAGCTGCCGCTGCGCACGGACGATGTGCATACGAACGCAAGCGTGGAGGAGGTCGGCACCGAACGCATCCGGCATGAGCTGGCAGCGCGCCGCGTGGTCGTGGCCGCCGGGTTCCAGGGCGTCAATGCATCGGGGGATATCACAACGCTCGGACGCGGCGGCTCAGATACGAGCGCGGTGGCGCTGGCCGCCGCGCTGCAGGCTGATAAGCTGATCATTTATACCGATGTGGACGGCATCTATTCCACGGATCCGCGCATCTGTCCCGGCGCTGTGCGCAGAGCGCGCATCTCGTATGATGATATGCTGCTGCTGGCGCGCAAGGGCGCGCAGGTGCTGCATGACCGCAGCGTTCTGCTCGCCGCACGGTACGGCGTGCCGGTCACGGTGCGCTCGTGCGCGGAAGAGGGCGCGGGGAGCGTTGTCTGCGCGGAAGGAGAGGGGCTTGCCATCGCCGGCGTGACACAGAAAAAGAGCGCTGACAGCGCGCTTGCGGCCATCACGGCGGTGGGAGACGCGCTGCCGTCCGTCGCGCTGGAGCGCAAGGCAATCGAGGCGTTGGAACGCGCGGGCGTGTGCGTGTATGCCATTGCGGAGGGCGAGCGGTACCTGAGCGTTTTTGTCCTGCGCGCGGATGCGGAGCAGGCGCTGCGGCTGGTGCACGGCGCGCTCGTCGGGTAAGAGAGAAGCGCGGAAGGGCTCTCCCTTTTCGCGCTTTTTCGTTGCAAAGCGTGCGGTACTGTGGTAAACTGGATCAAAAAGGAAAAGGAGGGATGCGCATGGAGAGCGGCGCAAAGATCCTTGCCGTTGCGGGCAAGGGGGGCGTCGGCAAGACCTCCATTTCCGCCGCAATGGTGCGATCGCTGTGCGAAGCGTATCCGGACAAGCGGATCCTCGCCATCGACGCCGACCCCGCCGTGGGTCTTTCCACGGCGCTCGGCATCACCGTGGGGGAAACACTGGACGATATCCGCCGCGAGGTTGCCGGCGAGGTGACGGAGCGTCAGGGCGGCGGTGTGGGCGATATCCTGCAAAGCGTGCGCGGGCGCCTGCTGCGTGCGATGGAGCATTGCGGAGGCTGCGATTTCTTTGCCGTCGGCCGGCCGGAGACGGCGGGCTGCTATTGCGCGGTGAACACTTACCTGCGGCAGGTCATCGGTCTGCTGATCGGCGACTACGACTACGTCGTCATTGACAGCGAGGCGGGCATCGAGCAGATCAACCGCCGCGTGCTGGAAAGGGTAACGCATCTGCTGCTCGTGTCCGATGCGAGCCGCAAGGGCCTGCAGGTCATCCGCACGGTGCGGCAGGTGGCGCGGGAGCTCGTGATGTACGAGCGGTGCGGCGCGGTCATCAACCGCGTGCCGGACGGCGTGACGCGCGATGAGATCGACACGGGAGACATCCCGCTCCTTGCCGTGATCGGCGAGGACGCAGCGCAGACGGAATTCGATATTCTCGGCAAGACGGTCTTCGACCTGCCGGAGAATACCGGCGTGCTGGCCGGAACGAGACAGGCGCTCAGAGCGCTTGACATTATTTGAACGGAGGGAACACAATGGAGCATATCCATGAACATGAGCATTGCCATGAGCACACGCACGGCGGTGTGACGCATACCCACGCACACACGCATGAGCATGAACATACGCATGACCACGGCCATGCGCCCGAGGGCGCGGCGCGCACGAAGGCTCTGCTTGCCTACATGATCGACCACAACGAACACCATAACGGGGAACTGACTGCGCTGCTCGGCGGCGTGGACGGGGCGGCGAAGGAAAAACTGAGCGAAGCCATCGGCGGCTTTGCGGCTGCAAACGCGCAGCTGCGCGAGGTGCTGGCGCTGCTGGAGGAGTGAAAAATGTGCCTTTCTACTGTGTATCAAAACGAGCAGACGAAGGACAACCTGCTCTGCACTGATGTGACCACCATTGAGAGCGACGGCCATACCGTCACGCTGACGGATCTGTTTGGCCGAAGGATAAGCGTTGCGGGCTTTGTCCGCCGCGCGGATCTCACCGGCGGCACGGTGATCCTGGAAGTGAACGGGGAAGAATGAAAAGCTCTGCCGGCGAATGAGTGGGTGATACGGCAGGCGGACAAAAGGGAGCGGTGCGAAAAGCGATGGATGGGATAAAGACGGGAGATGTGCAGATCAGTCAGTTTTTTCTGAATGGCGACATCAGGGGTGCTATTGCCTATATGCGCAGTCATGAGGGATTCAAGGACATTCTTCCCGCATATGCGGCGATTTTTGAAGACTGCGCATACCGTACATACGAAATACCTGACAATCTCAACGACATCCTGCACCTGTATCAGATCTATTTTCGGGATACCTTTTATTGCGGCTTGCCGGAAACCGAGGCTGCGGACAAGCTGCGGACAGAGCTGAGAGCGCTCCTGAATCTGCCGGATACAGATGAAGCACATCTGGCGGAGCTGCTTCAATCGCTGTTTGAAGCGGAGGGCTATCATGCTCTTTTCGGAAAAACGCAGGGATATTACGGCCCTTATATCTGGCGGGATACGGTTCCGACCGTCTACCGCGTCGAGCTTCCGGACGGAACGGCAGAATATACGGTCAACATTCTGAAGGGCTTCGTGTTCCGGGGCTGGATGGATTATCTCACCTTCGGGCGATACGGGACCAGCGGCTGGGCGTCGCCCGATGGCACGATCAACTGTGTCGGGCAGGCGTATGATTTTGCAAGCGAGCGGTTTCTGGTTTCGCTCCTGAAGCACGAAGCGCAGCATGCCGTGGATATGAAGCGATTCCCGGAGATCGCCCCCACAGAACTGGAATACCGTGCAAAGCTGGTGGAGCTTCACTACTCCGGCGATCTGAATCTGCTGCAAAAGTTCTTATCGGAAGCGGATGAGAACAAAACGGATGATGCTCACGCGGTCGCCTCTGCGCGGATCAGGCGCGAGTTCGCAGATACGGATCAAAGGTCGCTGCCCTGCGTCCAGACGCAGGCGCTGAAGCTCCTTCGCGCACATACAAGAGAATTGGAAGAAAAGCAAGATAGACTGTCCCTTACGCAGCAAATGTGAAGGTTTTCTGTTTACAAGCGTCCGCATACAGGGCGTGGCCGCAGCTGCACAGCTTGACAGCGGCGCGGGAGGGGGGAGAGCCGGCGCCGGATACACCGGCTCGGCTCTCCTCTTTTTTTGCTGCTTTCCTGACGGGGGACGGCTCATTTTCTGCGGAGAACGCAGTTTTTTATACGCTGCGGTTGATTCTTATGTAAACCTGTGGTATACTGGCTGAGTCGAAAACAGTCGGATCGGGGGCGAGAGCGCCCGCATCCCCACAAAGGAGAACGGAACACCATGAAGCATACAAACCGGAACAGACGACCGCTCGCCGCGCTGCTGGCGCTGTGCCTGACGCTGGCGCTCAGCATTCCCGTGCTGGCCGTGGGCGAGACGATGACCGCGAGCGCCGCGGCGCTTGCGCTGATCGAGGAGGGCGAGGGCTTCCGCGTCGAGAAATACGCTTTGAACGGGAGCTGGTATATCGGCTACGGCACGCAGTGCGATGCCGGCGACTATCCGAACGGCATCACGCAGCAGGAGGCCGAGCTTCTGCTGCTGGGCAAGGTCGCGGGCTATGAGGTCAAGCTGAACGAATTCTTTGCCCGCTACGGCGTTGCGCCCACGCAGGGGCAGTTTGATGCGCTCATCAGCTTCAGCTATAACTTTGGCACAGGCTGGATGAGCGGCACGAGCGACCTTGTGAAGATCGCGCGCGGCGAGGTGAGCGCCACGCGCCTTGAAACCGCGCAGGCGTTCGGCGCATGGTGCCATTCCGGCGGCGAGGCGATGGGCAATCTTGCCGCGCGCCGCATGAAGGAGGCCGCGCTGTTCCTCGACGGCAGCTTTTACGCTGCGGAGAATGAGTTTGCCTACCTCATCATCAAGAAGGAGGACGGCGCGTCCTATGAGACGGATTTCCGCGTTTACCGGCGCGGCACGAGCTACGGCAGCTTTCCTGTGATGGAAAAGCTCGGCTATCGCTTTGCCGGTCTTCAGACCACGTCCGGCGCGGCGCTGACGGCGGACAGCATCGTCGCGGGAAATGTGACGGCTGCGGCCGTGTGGACGCAGAACAGCTACACCGGCAGGACATATTCCGATGTAAAGCAGACCGACTGGTTCTATGATTACGTGATGGAGCTGAGTGCCGACGGCATTGTGGGCGGCAACGATGACGGCACCTTTGCCCCCAACCGCGCCACGAGCACCGGCGAAATGCTCAAGCTCGTGCTGCTGGCCACAGGACACAAGGAGCAGGCGCCAACGGGGAAGCACTGGGCGAGCGGTTACGGCACCTATGCGCTTTCCATGGGCTATCTTGCCCGCGAAAGAGCGGACGATCTCGATGCCCCCATCAGCCGTCTTGAGGTGGCGCGCTTTGCCGCCAGAGCGCTGGGCTATGGCGCATCGGGCGCCGCCACGCCCTTTGCCGACGCGGACGACGGCTATGTCACCGCACTCTATGAGGCGGGGATCTTCATCGGCGCAGAGGTGAACGGGCAGAAGCTGTTCTATCCCGCGAACGGTATCACGCGCGCGGAGGTGGCGACGATCGTCTGGCGGATCTATCAGCTCAGCTCGCTCGATCAGAAGCAAAAAATCTATTATAACAGCTATGTGCTCGATGTGCTCGACGGCGTGCCTGTCAACAGCTACGACAAGACCGCGTTCTACCGCGACGGCAGCATCATGCGCTACAATGACCCGAACGTGAACACGCGCCTTGGCATCGACGTTTCGCATTATCAGGGCGACGTAGATTGGGCGGCGGTGGCGTCGAGCGGTGTGGAATTCGTCATCGCGCGCGTGGGCGGCCGCGGCTATACCGAGGGCAAGATCTACGCAGACAACAAATTCCACGAATACGCCGACGGCGCGGCACGCGCGGGTCTTCAGGTGGGCGCTTACTTTTACTCGCAGGCGGTGAGTGTGCAGGAGGCGCAGGAGGAGGCGTATTACGTGCTCGAGCAGCTGCGCGGGCATACGATCACCGGGCCGGTGGTCTTTGACTGGGAGGTCGTCGGCAAGTCGAGCGCCCGCACCTACGGCATCGAGACGGGCGTGCTGTGCGAATGCGCGAAGGCTTTCTGCGATATCATCCGCGCCGCGGGCTACGATACGATGATCTATATCACCAACTACGCCGGCTATGTCAAGTACGATCTCAGCGAGCTGACGGCCTATCCGCTTTGGTACGCCAATTACGATAAGGCCGCGCCGGAGTTCTACTACGATTTTGCCATGTGGCAGTATACGGACAAGGGAAGCGTTCCCGGCATCAAGGGCAACGTCGATATGGATCTCTGGTTCGTGCGCTGAGGAAAAGAGAAAAAGCGGGTCTCCGGTGATCCGGAGATCCGCTTTTTTCGCGCCTTTTGGTGAAATGGGGAGAAAATAGGCGCGCTCAGCTGTTGGCAGGGGCCGCGAGACGGTATTTGTCCGCGTAGGCGCGGAACTTCTCGCGGAAGGTGCGGTTCTCGCTGCGCGTTTCGCGCAGCGTTTCGTGCAGATTCAGATTGTGCTGCTCTGCGTCGATGACGCAGCCGGCAATGTTGGAGCAATGGTCGGAGGTGCGCTCAAGATCGGTGAGCAGGTCGGAGAGGACGAAGCCCGCTTCAATGCTGCACGTTCCCTGCTGCATGCGCAGGATATGGCGCGTGCGCAGCTGCTCTTTGAGCGTGTCGATGACCTCTTCAAGCGGCTCCACGTCGGACGCGAGCGCGGCGTCGCGCTGCTCGAACGCGCGCAGTGCAAGCGAGAGGATCTCGCGCACGGCGGCGGTGAGAGTGGAGAGTTCCTCCGTCGCGGCGGGGGAGAAGGACAGTCCCTTTTCGCGCAGCTCCTCCGATGATTCCAGCACGTTGACCGCATGGTCGGAGATGCGTTCAAAATCGCCGATGGTCTTGAGCAGCTCGGTCGCCTCCTCGCTTTCCGCGCGGCCCATCTTCTGCGCGCTGAGCTTGACAAGGTAGGTGCCGATGCTGTCTTCGTAGCGGTCGCAGCGCGCCTCGTCTTCGCGGATGCGCTGGGCAAGCTCGGGCGTATAGGCTGCCAGCGAATCGAGCGCGCCGCGGAGCGACTGCACCGCGCACTCCGCCATCTCGCGGGCGACGGCGCGGCTGCGGCTCAGTGCGAGCGAGGGCGTGGCCAGCAGGCGCTCGTCCAGCTCCACGGTGGTCTGCGCGCTGCCTTTGCCGTCCGGCACCAGGCGGACGGCAAGCTTTTCCAGCTGGCCGCCGAGCGGCAGCAGCATGGCGGTGCAGAGAATGTTGAAGATCGAGTGCGCCACGGCAATGCCGGACATCGTGGCGGGCTCGTCCAGCAGCGCGGGGGCAAGGAGCGCGCGCACGATGCAGAAGACCGTCAGCAGCACGGCGACGCCGATGACGTTGAACATCAGGTGGACGACGGCGGCGCGGCGGGCGTTTTTATTTGTGCCAATGGAGGAGATCATGGCCGTGACAGTCGTGCCGATGTTCTGGCCCATGATGATGGGAATGGCTGCGGCATAGCTGACTGCGCCGGTCGTGGCCAGCGCCTGCAGGATGCCGACGGAGGCGGAGCTTGACTGGATGATGCCGGTGAGCACCGCGCCGGCGAGCACGCCGAGCACGGGGTTTGTAAACGCGAGGAAAAGCTGCGTAAAGGCGGGGACGTCTTTCAGCCCGGCGACCGCGCCGCTCATTGTTTCCATGCCGAACATGAGCGTTGCAAAGCCGAGGAGGATGACGCCGGTATCTTTTTTCTTGTTGTCCTTGGAAAACATGAAGAAGATGATGCCGACGAGCGCCAGCACCGGCGTAAAGGAGCTGGGCTTGAGAAGCTTGATCCACACGCTGCTG
The DNA here is from genome assembly GCA_934597535.1 of uncultured Oscillospiraceae bacterium. Classification (GTDB taxonomy): domain Bacteria; phylum Bacillota; class Clostridia; order Oscillospirales; family Oscillospiraceae; genus Hominicoprocola. The sequence continues at coordinate 17,421 of CAKTRT010000012.1, forward strand.
CCGTCGATGCCGCCGAGACTCAGAAGCCACGCCGTTACCGTCGTGCCGACGTTCGCGCCCATGATGACGTTGATGGCCTGCCGCAGCGTCATAAGGCCCGAGTTGACGAAGCCGACCACCATAACGGTCGTTGCCGACGAGCTTTGGATGATGGCGGTAACGCCGAGACCCGTGAGAAAGCCCGCGATGGGCTTGCCTGTCATCTGGTCGAGCAGCGAGCGGAGCTTGCCGCCCGCACGGCGTTCGAGCGCCTGTCCCATCAGCGTCATGCCGAACAGGAACAGGCACAGCCCGCCGAGCATCGTCAGTGCGTTAAAAATATCCATGGCAGTATCGTTCCTTTACTCTCTCATTTCTCATTTTTGACCAAGTAAAAGGATAAATGAGCTGTGTCAAATCCGATACCATGCTTTTGTAAAATCCATGTAAAATTGAAAAGGCGCGGGCGGAGAGCTTTCTCCGTCCGCTTTTCGTATGCGGACGCGTAAAAATGGAAAAAGACGCAAACACTATGCGGGAAGTCAGAAGCAAAATTGGTTTTCCGGAGGTTGCATATGAAAAAAGACTTTATCGACACCAACGACTTTACCAAGCAGGAGCTGCTCGATATCATCGAACTGTCGCTTGCCATCAAAAAGGCCATCAAGGCGGGCTACTATCCGCCGCTCATGCGCAACATGACGCTCGGCATGATCTTTCAGCAGTCCTCAACGCGCACGCGCGTCTCGTTCGAGACGGCAATGAGCCAGATGGGCGGCCACGCGCAGTATCTGGGCCCCGGCATGATCCAGCTCGGCGGACACGAGACTATCGGCGACACGGGCAAGGTGCTGTCCCGGCTCGTGGACGTGGTGATGGCGCGCGTCATCGAGCACAGGACCATCGAGGAGCTGGCGCGCAGCTGCACCATCCCCGTGCTCAACGGCATGTCGGACTACAATCATCCCACGCAGGAGATCGGCGATATGTGCACGATCATGGAGCACCTGCCGCAGGGGAAGAGACTGGAGGACTGCAAGGTCGTGTTTGTGGGTGACGCGACGCAGGTGTGCGCGTCGCTCGGCTTCATCACGACGAAGCTTGGCATGCACTTTGTGCAGTATGGCCCGCAGGGACACCAGCTGAATGAGCAGCACAAAAAGATCATGGCGGAAAACTGCGCGCTCTCCGGCGGCAGCTATCTCGTCACGGACGACCGCGAGAGCGTGCGCGGCGCGGACTTCATCTACACGGACGTGTGGTACGGCCTCTACGAAAACGAAATGCCGAAGGAGGAGCGCGTGCGTGTGTTCCACGACTATCAGGTCAACCGCGAGCTGATGCAGCTGGGAAACCTCGGCTGCAAGTTCATGCACTGCCTGCCCGCGACGCGCGGCGAGGACGTGACCGACGAGGTCGCCGACTCTGACGCCTCCCTCTGCTGGGAGGAAGCGGGCAACCGCCTGACGGCCATGCGCGGCCTGCTCGTTTACTTTACACGCTGCCGCCGCGAGCCGAACGGCCTGCAGATCGCCGCGGCGAAGGAGGCGCTTGACCGGGTGCTCCGTGACAAGCTCGGCTGCACGGAAGCTTACTGCGGGGCAGCAAAGGTCGAAAAGAGCTGATCGTATGGAAAAGAAACAATTCCGCCTTGCAGATGTGATCCTGTCGGTCATCTGCGTGGTGTTTGTCGCTGAGGCGGCCGCGCCGGTCGCGTCGATCGGCAACAGCCAGTACTTCTGGTGGCTCTTCATGATCGCGGCGTTTCTGCTGCCCTATGGGCTGATCGCTGCGGAGCTGGGCACAGCCTATCCCGGCGACGGCGGCCTGTATGACTGGATCCATGCGGCCTACCCAAAGAGCCGCTGGGCGGCGCGCGCCTCGTGGTACTACTGGATCAATTTCCCGCTGTGGATGGCGTCGCTCGCAGTGATGTGCCCTGAGCTCATCGCGTTCATCACCGGGCGGAGCCTTGGGACGTTCGGCTCGCTCGTGGTCGAGCTGCTGTTCATCTGGATCATCACGGTCATCGCGTGCTATCCCGTGTGCGACAGCATCGTGATCCTGAACACAAGCGCGGTCATCAAGATCCTGCTGGCGGTGCTGGTCGGCGCGCTGGGCATCTGGTATGTGGTGAAAAACGGTTTTGTGAACGATATGGCGGCGCGGACGTTCCTGCCGTCGTTCGACCTCACGAGTCTTTCGTATATCTCGGTCATCATCTTCAATTTCCTCGGCTTCGAGGTCGTGTGCACGTATGCCGACAACATGAGCGATCCGAAAAAGCAGATCCCGCAGTCCATCGTGACCGGCGGCATCGTCATCGCCGCCATCTACCTCTTTTCCGCCTTCGGGATCGGCGCGGCTGTGCCGGTGCGCGAGATCAGCGTAGACTCGGGGCTGATCGACGCGGTGTCGCTCATTCTGGGCGAGCAGGGCGGGATGCTTGTGGGGATCGTGGCGCTGCTGTTCCTTGTAACGCTCTTCGGCAACATGATCTCGTGGTCGATGGGCGTGAACTCCACGGCGGCCTTTGCCGCGGACAACGGCGACATGCCGCGCGTTTTTACAAAGCGCTGGAAAAAGAACGACATGCCCGTCGGCGCGGCGTTCACGTCGGGCATCGTCGCCTCCTGCGTGTGCATTTTGGGTGTGCTGATCGAGATGGCGTCGCCGGATTCATCGCTTTTCTGGAGCTTTTTTGCGCTGAACCTCGTCATGCTGCTCCTGAGCTATGCACCGGTGTTCCCGGCGTTCCTCAAGCTGCGGCGCGAGGATGCGCAGACGCCGCGCCCGTTCCGCGTGCCGGGTCCTTCGGCACTGCTCAAGTGCATTGCCTATGTGCCCATGGCGCTCATTCTCATTTCCATCGTGTTCACCGCGGTCCCGTTCTCGTTTGACGCGGAGACGCTTGCGAGCTTTTTGCCCATCACGATCGGCTCGCTCATCAGCGTGGCGATCGGCGAGGTACTGATCGCGCTGCGCGCGAAAAAGACATCATAACATCGTAAAGGAGACTGACGATATGGCAAAACGGATCATCGGCACGACGCCGAAACAGGACGGGTACCGCATGCCCGCCGAATTTGAGCCGCAGGAGGGCGTTTGGATGCTCTGGCCTGAGCGCAGCGACAACTGGCGCAACGGCGGCAAGCCCGCCCAGCAGGCCTTTGCCGAGGTGGCGAAGGCCATTGCGAGATTTGAAAAGGTCACAGTCGGCGCATCGGTGCGCCAGTATCAGAACGCGCGCGCCCGACTGCCTGAGAATATCCGCGTGGTGGAGCTGGAGAACGACGACGCCTGGGTGCGCGACTGCGGGCCAACGTTCCTTGTGGATGGAAAGGGCGGTCTCCGCGCGGTGGACTGGGAGTTCAACGCATGGGGCGGACTTGTGGACGGGCTATACTTCCCGTGGGACAAGGACGACCAGATCGCGCGCAAGATCTGCGAGATCGAGAACGTGGACACGTATCGCACGGAGGGCTTTGTGCTCGAGGGCGGCTCTATCCATGTTGACGGCGAGGGCACAGTGCTGACGACCGAGATGTGTCTGCTGTCCGAGGGCCGCAACCCCGATAAGAGCAAGGAAGAGATCGAGCGGATGCTTCTCGACTACCTTGGCTGCGAGAAGGTGCTGTGGATCAGGGACGGCATCGACCCCAACGAGACGAACGGGCACATCGACGATGTTGCCTGCTTTATCGCGCCGGGCGAGGTCGCTTGCATCTGGACGGAGGATGAAAACCATCCCTTTTATGCGCAGGCGCAGGCGGCGTACCGCTTTCTCACCAATGCGACCGATGCAAAGGGGAGAAAGCTCAAGGTGCACAAGCTCTGCCTGACGAAAGAGCCGTGCCTGCTCGAGGGCGCGGATACCATCGACGCCGTGGAGGGCACCATAGCGCGCGAGGACGGCGAGGTCAGCATCGCGTCGTATATGAATTTTCTGATCGTCAACGGGGCGGTCATCCTGCCGCAGTACGGCGACGCAAACGATAAGCTTGCCGTCGATCAGGTGCAGCAGATGTTCCCAGAGCGCGAGATCGTGCCCGTGCAGACGCGCGAGGTCGCCTTCGGCGGCGGCAATATCCACTGCATCACCCAGCAGCAGCCCAGACGCTGAGGGATCGCGCCGCAAATAGAAATGAAAGCGCGCGCAGAGTTCGTCTGCGTGCGCTTTTATATAGCATTTATAAATATTTATGCAATATAAATGGATAAAACAATCGTTTTTTCACTGGATATCTCGTGAAAAACGTGGAATTGTTCCAGCTGCGGAAAATTCGACCGTTTTCGCGCCGGCGTGCGCTTACGCTGATGCCGGACAGAGCGCGCGGGAGGACGGAGGCAAGCGCGCCTGCGTCAGGACTTGCAGAATGAAAAGGAGGAGAATTATGTTATCTATTCAACTCAACATGTACCACGCGCTGGCGCTCGGCGCGGCGATGTACTGGCTCGGAACGGTGCTGACGGGAAAGAACGCGATCCTGAACCGTTTCTGCATTCCCTCGCCGCTGGTCGGCGGCCTCTGCTTCGCGCTGCCCAATGCGGCGGTCATGACGGCGTTATGTGCTCATGCCAGCTGCTCCCGCGCGATGCGGATGAATTCGGCGATGACGCTCCACTGATAGGAGCGTTTCAGATAGCCAAAGCAGATGGGGTAGGACGCCTTGGAACAAAGGGGAAGGATATGCAGCTGTGCAAGCTGCGCGGGTGGGAGGGCGGTATCGAGAAGGTTGCTCGGACAGAAGCACGCGCCCACGCCCTGCACACACAGGGCGAGCAGTGTTTCAACGTTTTCCGATGCTGCGCGGCTGAGCGGCGTGAAACCGGAGGAACGCAGCAGCGCGCGCCCAATGCGGCCGCCGATGTCCTCAGCGGAGCCGAGGACGAAGGGACAGGCGCGCAGCGCATGAAGGTCGCCGGCGGCGATCTCCGCGCGATGGGCGGAAAGGTCGATCCCGCAGCGCTTGAGCAGGGGATCGCTCAGGCAGAGGACGACGTCCTCGGTGTAATAGTCCTCAAGCACGATGTCAGAAAGCGCTCTTGGAAAGGCGGCGACGGCAAGGTCGATGCCGCCCTCCAGCAGGAGCTTTTGCAGCGCATCGTTCGAATCTTCGCGCAGCAGGATCTCAACGTTCGGATATTCACGCTGGAAGGCGGGGATCAGACGCGGCATAATGGCGCGTCCGCGCGTGTAGGCAATGCCGATGCGCAGCTCGCCCCGTTGGTTTTCGGAGATATCGCAGAGCTCGCGCTGCAAGGCCTGCTTTGTCTCGCGGATGGATTCGGCATAGCGCAGGAAAGTGCGGCCGGCAAAGGTCAGCTCAAGCGGCGTGCGGCGCACAACGAGCGGGCAGCGCAGCTCACGCTCAAGATTGGAAATATGAGAGGAGAGCGACTGCTGCGTGATGTGCAGCGCTTCCGCCGCGTGCGTGAAGTTCCTCTCGCGCGCGAGCACGATGAAATAGTCAAGAGAATCAAAGTTCATAACGGCACGTCATCTACAGTTTTTTTCTGTAGTTTATACAGATTTTAACAGTTTTACAAGATGCGATTTCTTTTTTATACTATAGTCAGAGCGGGGAGCGGACGGTGATCCACACAGCCGCTGCTCCTTTGCGGGGACAGAGCTTCCGGCCGGAGCGGAGGATGGGGCGTTCGCAATTTCCTCCCGCTCCGCTCCTGCCGGGCTGAAGTAAAGTACCGCTTTTCGTCCGGCGGACAGTGTGGTATAATAAAAAGAAAAACGAAAAAGAAAAACGGGGAAAAGGACGCTATGACTGTGATCGCTCTTTTCTGCGCGGCGCTGCTGATATGCATCGTGCTGCGTGCAAGCATCCTGTACGCGCTGGCGGCGGGACTGGTCATTTTTACGCTTTACGGGAGGAGACGGGGCTTTGCGTGGCGTGCGCTCGGTGAGATGATCGTTTCTGGTGTAAAGACCGCGGCGAGCGTGCTGTTGGTTTTCCCGCTGATCGGAATGCTGACGGCTCTCTGGCGCGCGGGCGGCACGCTGCCGCTCATCATCTGCTGCGCTGTGGATCTGATCCGGCCGGAGATATTACTGCTGATGACATTTCTTTTGAACTGCGGCGTGTCGGTGCTCACGGGCACGTCGTTCGGCACGGCGGCCACGATGGGAGCGATCTGCGTGAGCGTGGGTGTTTCAATGGGCCTCGACCCTGTGCTGCTGGGCGGTGCGATGCTCTCAGGCGTTTACTTCGGCGACCGCTGCTCGCCGGTATCGACGAGCGCGCTGCTCGTCAGCGAGCTGACAGGGACGGATATCTACGACAATATCCGCCGGATGCTCAAAACGGCGCTCGTGCCGTTCCTTGTCAGCTGCGCCGTCTATGCCGTGCTGGGACTGGCGGGCGCCACCGGTGCGCCGGCGCAGGGGCTGTGGGCGCTTTACGGGCGTGAGATGACGCTGCATTGGACCATGTGCCTGCCGGCGGTGCTGATCCTTGTGCTGTCGCTGCTGCGCGTGAACGTCAAGCGTGCGATGGCGGCGAGCATCCTGGCGGCTGTGCTGCTGTGCGTGTTTGCGCGGCACATGGACGCGCCGGCCATCCTGAAAACGGCATTTTTTGGCTATACGGCGGCAGACGCCGAGGTCGGCGCGATGCTCAACGGCGGCGGGATTCTCTCGATGGTGCGGCTGATGCTCATCATTACGCTTTCCTCGTCCTATTCCGGCATTTTCCGCGAGACCGGACTGCTCGACGGCGTTCGCGCGCGCATCACGGCGCTGAGTATAAAAACCACGCCGTACGCGGCGACGCTCCTTACGTCCGTTCTTGCAGGGCTTGTGGCATGCAATCAGGCATTCACGATCATCCTGACGCATCAGCTTTGCGCGCCGGCGCAGGAGGATGGGCGCGAGTTTGCTGTTGATCTGGAGAATACCGCCGTGGTGGTCGCGCCGCTCGTGCCGTGGTCGATCGCGGGGGCGACGCCGCTCTCGTCCGTCGGCGCGCCGACGGAGAGCCTGCTGTTTGCCTGCTTTCTTTATCTGCTGCCGCTGTGGATGCTGCTGCGGCGCACCATGGAAAAGCGGCGCGGGAGACCGGCGGAAAAGGGGTGATCCGCTGCCGCGGAGGACGGAAAAGGGCCGCGTCGCAAGACCAACACTGTTAAGATAAGAAAATCTGACAGCAGAATAAGCTCCCCCGTCCACTTTTTTCAAGTGGGCGGGGGAACTCTTTATCATGCAGAAATCATGAAGTATCAAAATTCTGAAAGAAACGGAGTATTTATTGCCTTTCGCCCGATTGTGAGTAGCGCAAAGCATAGACTTGCTGTACAACGGCTTTTTTCTTGCCGTCGTGCGGCAGATAATGAAATCTATACGCTAAAGCGATCCACTTACATCTCCTGCGCTTACCAAAATGAATGGAACTTTTTTATAAAGAAGATCCAAGACAAGATGCTCGGAATAGTGGTCCATAAAAGAACGATAATGCCAGACGCTATTTCTGCCTTTGATATTGTCATATTTGCAGTTAAAATCAACAAAACGCATGAAATTGAAATATAACCAATAATTCTATGGGCAATATTTTTTGCTGGAGCAGGTGTATTTGGCAATATCCTGCAACAACTTAAGTTGAATAAAGGCTGTAAAGGGAGAAAGCCAAAGTTTTCTCCCTTTACTTATCTTAGCAGTGTTGGTCGCAAGGCACGGCCCTTTTTGCATGCGCAAGCGGCGGATCACTGCTGTGGCGCGCTGCCCGGCGCGGGGGCTTTCCGCCCGTCAAAAACGGTGATGAGCGCGCTAGCCGCGAGCGTGAGCGCAGAGCCGAGGGCAATGCGCAGCGTAAGCGTTTCGTGCAGCAGCAAAACGCCGACAAAGATGCTGGTGATCGGCTCGAGCGTGCTGAGGATGGCGGCGCGCTCCCCGCCGACAAGGAAGGTGCCCTGCTGGAACAGCACTGCTGCGCCGACGCTGAGCGCCAGCGAAAAGAGAAAGGCGGCAGCCCAGCCGCGCGCGGTCTGCGGCACGCAAAGCTGGCGCGTGACAAGGCAGAGCGCGAGCATGCAGCCCGAGCAGATGAGCGCAAGGTAAAAGCTCATGCGGAAGCCTGTGATCTCCCGGTGGCGGAAGTGCGCGAGCAGCAGGATATAAGCCGCGTAAGCAACGCCGGAGGCAAGGGCGATGGCCGCGCCGAGCGGATTGACGCTGCCGGACGGATCAAAGAGCAGCAGAATGCCCGTGGTGCACAGCAGCGTGCAGAAAATGGCGCTCCGGCGGATCTTTTCATGCAGCAGAAAGCCGCCGAGCACCACAACGACCGGATAAGAAAAATGGAATACGGCCGCCATGCCGGAGGCAAGATAACGGTAGGACGTGAACAGAAGCACGGGCGTGAGGCATGCGCCAACGGCGCTGGAAACAGCAACCTCGCCCAGCGCGCCGCGGCTGATGCGCAGCCCGCCCTGACGGTGTGCCAGCAGCGCCAGCAGCGGCAGGCAGAGCGCATTGCGCAGCAGCACGAGACTCATGGGCGTGACGCCCTCGGCGTAAAGCACGCTGGCGCCGAGCGGCATGCAGCCGTAGATCATGGCGCTGAGGACGATATAAAGGCGGCCTTTGGCCTGTGCGCGGGCATTCATGCGGCGGGATCCTCCTTTACGGAATGGTCGGCGGTAGGCCTATCATACTCCGCGCCGCGCGGCGCGGTCAAGTGCAAATGCGCCGTGCGTTGACAAATTTCGCGGCGGCTGGTATGCTGTTGCAAACGGCTCGCTCTGCACCTGCGGCGGAGCGGAGAGGGGAGAATGACGAGATGTTTTTTTATGTCAATCCGATCCTGATCGCGGCGGCGGTCCTTCCGGCGATCCTGCTGCTGCGTTATGTCTATCGCGCCGACCGGCTGGAGAAGGAGCCGCCAGGGCTTTTGCTCTCGCTGGTGCTCTTCGGCATCCTTGCGACCTTTGCCGCGATCGTCACCGAGGAGCTTGGCGAGACCGTGCTGGCGATGTTTCTGCCGGAGTATTCCGTGGCCTACAATGCGATCCTGTACTTTGTGATCGTGGCGCTGTCAGAGGAGGGGTTCAAGTACCTGCTGCTGAAAAAGCGGACATGGCGCTCGGGGGACTTCAACTGCCAGTTTGACGGCGTAGTGTACGCGGTCTTTGTTTCACTGGGCTTTGCGCTGTGGGAAAATATCAGCTACGTGATGCTCTACGGTCTCGGCACGGCGGCGGTGCGCGCGGTGACGGCGGTGCCGGGGCACGCGTGCTTCGGCGTATTCATGGGCGCGTTCTACGGCCTTGCCAAGCGCTACGACAGTTTTGGCGACGAGGACAGGAGCCGCCGCTGCCGCCGTTTGGCGCTCATCGTGCCGGTGCTGCTGCACGGCGCGTACGACTTCATTGCGACGCTCGAGTTTGAGGGCTATGCATGGATCTTTGTAGCATTTGTCGCGGTGCTGTTTTTAGCGGCGAACCGCATGATCAAAACGCTCTCACGCGACGACCGCTTCATCGACTACAACGGTTACAACGACTATAACCGCTACGACGGCCCGGAGTTCTGAAAGAATACGAAAAGCGCCCGCTCACCGAGCGGGCGCTTTCTATTCTGCCGGGAAGTGTTACCCTCTGTGCCGCTCGAACCAGCCGGTGATCTCGTTTAAGCGGCGGATGCGGTGCTTGGGCTTGCCGCTGCGGGAAAGCTCGTGGTTCTCACCGCGGAAGAGCACAAGACGGCTCTCAGCACCGTGCGCGATGAGCGCGGAGTACATCTGATAGCCCTGATCGACGGGGCAGCGGTAGTCTTCGAGCGAATGGAGGAAGAGCGTCGGCGTCTTGACCTTGTCGGCATACTTCATGGGGCTGTGCCACCAGAATTTTTGGGCGTCCGGCCAGATGGTCGAGCCGCACTGATCTTCGGAGAAGTCGGGGCCGATGTCGGACACGCCGTAGAAGCTCGTCCAGTTGGAGATCGAGCGCTGGCTGGCGCAGGCACGGAAGCGGTCGGTGTGGCCGATGATCCAGTTGGTCATAAAGCCGCCGTAGGAGCCGCCGGTTTCGAAGAGGTTATCTGCGTCCATCTCGGGATACTTTGCGAGCGCCGCGTCGCAGAACGCCATCAGATCATCGAAGTCGACCGTGCCGTACTTGCCGCGGATATCCATGAACGCGCCGCGGCCGTCGGAGCCGGTGGGATTGCAGAAGATGACGAAATAGCCACGGCTCGCCCAGTACTGCATCTCGTGATAGAACACGGGACCGTAGACGGTCTTGGGACCGCCGTGAATATCGAAGATGACGGGGTACTTTTTGCCCGCTTCGAAGTCCATCGGCTTTAGGATAAAGCCGTGCACCTCGTGGTCGCCGCGCGTGAAGCAAATGGCCTCGGGCCGGGCGACGTACTTGCCGCGCAGCGCCGCGTCGTTGAAGCGCGTGACGCGGCGGCCTTCTTCGTTATAGAGTTCCTGCGGCTTCATGTCCCAGAGCGCGCAGAGCAGCATTTTGCCGTTGCAGCGGTCGAAGCTGTCGACCGAGCCGTCGCGCACGAGAACGGGAGAGATTGCGCCGTCTTCGAGCCGATAAAGCCCCGCGCCGTCGAAGCGCGTCGAGATGAAGTACAGCACATCGCCGTCCATCTTCATTTCGCGGCCGCCGCCGTGGCGGACGTCGCAGCCGACGGAAGAACCGATGGCCTCGCCGTAGACGGCGTAGGGCGTGACGGCAAGCGTCTCGTAGTCGAGCTTGTAAAAGTCGCAGTCCGTGTTCATGCCGAACTTGCCGTCCGCGGCCATGACGAGCAGGAAGGACTTGCCGAGCGCGTATGTCGCGATGACGAAGTCGGGGCGACTCTTGACGACGAGCTCCTGACGGCGCGAGGCAAGGTCGATGCGGTAAAGGTCCTGACCGCCGAAGTGCGCGGGGCGGGGGACGGAGACGTCGAGAAGACTGAAATAGACGGTCTTCTGATCCTCCGCGAGCTGCACATCGGAGACGTTGAAGCCCACATCCGTCAGGCGGGTGAGGGACTTTTTCTTCGCATCGTAGTAGAAGAGACTTTCATACGCGCCGCGCGTGTATGTGCCGCCGTTCCACCACCAGGGTAGCTGAGAGATGACCTCGTAATCCTCGTTTTCCTTTTTGTCGTCAAAGTAGGCTTTCACGAGCTTCTTGTCGCCTTTATAGAGGTCCTCAAAGCCGGGAAAGGTCGAGCCGACGACAAGCAGGTCGCCGTTTTTGAGAGGGAAGACCTGCGAGACGGGGATGGGAAACGTGTAGGCAAGCTCGGCCTCGCCGCCGTCGAGTGCGATCTTGTAGAAGCGGCTCGTGAGCGACGGTTCCTTCTCGCCCTCGCGGTCGCCCGCGAAAAGAACCGTGTTTTCATCCAAGTAGCAGAACGAGGATTCCTTGCCGCCGCCGGTCAGCGCGCGGACGCGGCCGCCTTTTAAAAGATAGAGGCGGGATTCGTAGCAATTTTTTTCTTTTTTCGCCTGACTCACGGTGAAGCAGGCGCTTGTCCCCTCGGGGGAGAATGTCACGTTCGCAAGTGAGCGGACGGCGCAGAAATCGTCAATGGCGATGGGTTTCATGGGAAAACTCCTTTCATCGTCTGCGCGCAGAGCGGCGCAAAATCACGCAAGCATCATACCACAGCGACAAATATATTGCAATCCGCGGCAAAATCCGTCGAAGCGCACAAAAAAACATCTGCGGAAACCGCAGATGTTCACAAAAAATGCCTTGACTTTTCTGTACCCATTTGGTAAAATAAAGCGCTTATAAACGGGAAAGGGCGAGGAAAATTCCCCACCCATTACCGAGAGAATAGCATACCGCGGCAAAAAAAGCAAGATGCAGTTCGCTTTGTTTTACAACAAAGCCGGGTGTGTCGAACTGGATAGAGCCGCCGCAATACATTCCTTCAAGCGGACAGGGCTTGAAGAAAAGAAAGGCGTGAAGAGCAAAATGGCCAAAGACA
>CAKTRT010000013.1 GCA_934597535.1 uncultured Oscillospiraceae bacterium
ACCGTCTTCTCCGGCGCGGACGCGTTCAAGCTGTACGACACCTACGGCTTCCCCATCGACCTGACGGTCGAGATGGTGGAGGACGAGGGCATGACCCTCGACCGCAAGGCCTTTGACCGCGAGATGCAGGAGCAGAAGACCCGCGCCCGCGAGGCGCGCAAGGCGCTCGGCGACCTCGGCTGGGCGGGCGTTGAGTTCGGCAAGGACATCCCGTCCACCGAATTTGTCGGCTACGACCGCGATTCCATCAACGATGCGAAGATCGTCGCGCTGGTGGTCGAGGGCGAGCAGGCCGAGGCCATGATGAGCGGCGTGGAGGGCATCGTCGTCCTCGACAAGACCCCGTTCTACGCCGAAATGGGCGGCCAGATCGGCGACACGGGCGTTATCCGCTGCGGCGAGGCCGTGTTCGAGGTCACGGACGTCCAGAAGAACAAGGGCGGCAAGTTCATGCACACCGGTAAGGTCATCCACGGCAGCTTCCAGCTCGGCGACACCGTGACGGCATCCATTGATGCTGAGCGCCGCATGGCCATCCGCCGCGGCCACACCGCGACCCATCTGCTCGACGCCGCGCTCAAGGCGGTGCTCGGCGACCACGTGCATCAGGCCGGTTCTCTTGTTGAGCCCGACCGTCTGCGCTTCGACTTCACGCACTTTGAGTCCATCACGCCCGAGCAGCTGCTCGCGGTCGATACCTTCGTCAACGACGCGATCCTGCGCGGCATCCCCGTTGTGACCGAGGTGCTGCCCATCGAGGAAGCGAAGAAGAAGGGCGCTGTCGCCATGTTTGGCGAAAAGTACGGCGACGTTGTCCGCGTGGTCGAGATGGGCGATGTGTCCATGGAGTTCTGCGGCGGTACGCACCTTGACAACACCGCCAAGGTCGGCCTCTTCCGCATCAAGAGCGAGGGCAGCGTTGCCTCCGGCGTGCGCCGCATCGAGGCTATCACCGGCAAACAGACGCTCGAAGAGCTCAGAAGCGGCCAGGAGAAGCTCATCCGCGCGGCGCAGCTCTTAAAGACCACGTCGAACGAGCTCGAAAGCCGCATCGGCGGCATGCTGAGCGAGATGAAGGAGATCAAGAGCCAGCTTGAAAAGTTCAAGGAGCAGGCATCGCTCGGCGAGGCGCGCACGTTCCTGACCTCCGCCAAGGAAGTGAAGGGCCTGAAGCTCGTCACCGCCCAGCGCGACGGCATGGACGCGAACGCCCTGCGTAAGCTCGGCGACTTCCTGCGCGACAAGGAGCCGAAGATCGTCGGTGTGCTCGCCTCCGTCTCGGGCGGCAAGGTCACGCTGCTGGCCGTGTGCGGCACGGAAGCGGTCGCAAGCGGCGTCAAGGCCGGCGACATCATCAAGACCATCGCGCCCATCTGCGGCGGCAAGGGCGGCGGCAAGCCGGACAGCGCCATGGGCGGCGGCACCGAAGTCAGTAAGGTCGACGACGCGCTCGCAGCGGTGGACGATCTCATCCTGAGCAAGCTCGGCTGATGGCAGCGCTACCGAAGGATCCGGCGATGCTGCTGAGCGCCGTGAATATGAAGCTGCGCGATTTTTACGATTCTCTCGATGCGCTGTGCGATGATCTCGACGTTGCGCGCGAGAACATTGAAGCATCGCTTGCCGGCATTGGCTACACCTATGATTCCGAGAAAAATCAATTTGTGTAAGATGAAATTACTTTACAGAAAGGAGCGATAAAACATGTCTGATTGTCTGTTCTGCAAGATCATCGCGGGCGACATCCCGTCGAACAAGGTCTACGAGGACGACCTCTGCTATGCCTTCAACGACATCGCGCCGCAGGCGCCGGTGCACTTCCTTGTGATCCCGAAGGCGCACATCGCGTCCGTCGCGGGCGTGAACGAAGAGAACAGCGCCGTCGTCGCGCACATCTTCGAGGTCATTGCCAAGCTCACCAAGGAGAAGGGCATTGAGAGCTACCGCGTCGTGTCCAACATCGGCGAGCAGGCGGGACAGAGCGTGCCGCATCTGCATTTTCATGTTCTCGCCGGCCGCGACATGACTTGGCCTCCGGGCTGAGGGGTTTCCCGTAGGGGGATGGCAGCGCCTGCTGGCGCTGCATGAACAAGGGAGGGATATCTCTTTTTTGAAAAGAGATATCCCTCCCTTAAACCCACCCAGAGAAAATTTGCATTGCGAGCTTGGGTCTTGAAGGGCTGCACGCGCTGCGCAATGCAGGTGCGGTGTACGTGGCTTCGCCACGAGTCTTCTGCGTGTCGTTACCGGTATCAACCGCGCGCACTCCGTAGCGCGCGAGTGACGTTTGCTCGGCGGCGGACTGCGGTGCGCACCGGCGGCATTGCTTCGCTCGCCGCCTTTTGAGGGAGATGCAGGGACGCAGCTCGGCATTTTCTTTCTTGCCAAATGGCGAAAATTGTTGTATGCTTACCTGCACGATGTGAAGCCATATGGGTGAAGATTCTCTTGAAAATGCTACCGAATGGTAGCATAAATCTGAGGTGATTTCATGTATTTCCAGCGGCTGGAAGACCTTCGAGTTGACAACGATAAGACGCAGATCGAGATCGCCGAATATCTCAATCTGAACCGCAACGTTTATTGGCGATATGAAAAGGGCGAGCGTGAGATCCCCGTGTGGGCGGTCATCAAGCTCGCGGGCTATTACCGCGTCAGCACCGACTACTTGCTTGGGCTGACAGACGACCCCGCGCGCCGATGAGAGTATTGGCGATCTTCTGCGCGGCGTTTGCGGCGGGCATTGCGCTCTCGCAGTATTTATTGCCCGCGCAGTGGGCGCTCATTTTGTGCGGCGTGTTTGCCGCAGCGGCGCTCATCATGGGCCTTTGCGGCTGCGCAAATAAGCGCGGGGGCTGGGCGAAGCGCGCGTTTTTGTGCGCGCTGGGGCTTGCATTCGCGTTGGGGTACAACACGCTCTATGCACACTTTATCAAAGCGCCGAACAATGCGCTGCTCGGCACGCAGGACACGGTCGCAGCCGAGCTTTTAGGCTATGCCGAGGAGACGAGCCACGGCGCGAAGGTCACGGTGAAGATCCTGGACCGCGGCCTGCCAGGGCGTGCCATCTACTACGGCGACGCGGAGCTTTTGGATCTTGAACCCGGCGCGCACGTGACGGCGGAGGCGCTGTTCAACAGCGCGACCGATCCGACGGGGAAGGGGCTGCACCTGCGCAACTTCACGGCCAAGGGCGTCTACATCCTGCTTTATCAGCGTGGAGACCCGACTTATGATGACACAAATGTGGGTTCCCTCAAATATCTGCCGCAGCGCATCGCAAGAACGCTCGGCGAGACCATCGAGCGCAGCTACAGCGAGCGCGAGGGCGCATTTCTGCGGGCGCTGCTGCTCGGCGACAAGAAATATCTCGACGAGGAGGACGCGAGCAACTTATCCGAGGTGGGCCTTTCCCACGTGATGGCCGTCTCGGGTCTGCACTGCTGCTTTCTGGCGTCGCTGATCGGTTCGCTGATGGGCGATAAGCGGAAAAAGCTCCGCTGCGCCGTGACGATCCCGCTCATTTTCCTCTATGCGTTCGTCACAGGCCTGACGCCGAGCATCCTGCGCGCGTGCATCATGATCTCGATGGGCATGATCGCGCCGCTTCTGGGGCGCGACAACGACCCGCCGACGTCCATCTCGTTCGCGCTGCTGCTCATTCTGCTCAAAAATCCCTTTGCCATCGCGAGCATCAGCTTGCAGCTTTCGTTTTCCGCCGTGGCGGGCATCATTTTCCTCACGCCGAAGCTCACCGCCCTTGCGCGCGGGAAACACAAGCTGCTGCGCGCGGCGATGCTGTCGTTTTCAACGACGCTCGGTGCGATGGTGTTTTCAACGCCCCTTGCCGGCTACTATTTCGGCACGCTTTCCGTCGTGTCGCTTTTGAGCAACCTTTTGTGCCTGTGGCTCGTGAGCATCGTGTTCGCGCTGGGACTGGTCTCGGTGATCGTCGCGGCGGCTGTGCCGCAGCTCGGTGCGTTCTGTGCGCTCCTGCCGGCGCTTGGCATCCGCGCGGTGCTCTCGATCGCGGGACTTTTGGAGGAGCTTCCGTTCCACGCAGTGTACTTCAACACCGCCTTTTCTGTTGCATGGCTCGTCTACGTGTATGCCATCTTCATCGCCTGCGCGCTGGCAAAGCGGGGAAAGTACCGCTACTTTGCGGCAGTGGGGCTTTCGGTCGCATCGCTTTTTGCCGCAGCAAAGGTCAACGCGCTGCACTATGAGCGCGGCGGGCTCAATGTCGTAGCGCTCGACGTGGGGCAGGGGGAGAGCGTGCTGCTCATTTCCGAGGGCCACGCGGCGCTCGTGGACTGCGGCAGCAAGAATTCCTATATCGACGCCGGCGCCATCGCGGCGGACTATCTGCGCTCCGCGGGTGCGACGCTCGACAGCGTGGTGCTGACGCACTATCACGAGGATCACGCCAACGGCCTTGCCGCGCTCTTTGCGCGCATGAGTGCATCGACCATCTACTTAGCTGACATTGACGCGGGCGAGGGAGACCGCGCCGGGGTCGAAGCGCTCGCCGAGCGCTACGGCGTGGAGATCCACTATGTCACCGAGGTGACGGAGATAACGAACGGCGCGTCGACGATGAACATCTATCCACCGGTGGGCGAGGAGGGCGCAAACGAGCTGGGACTGACGATCCTGTGCTCGCTCGGCGACTTTGACACGCTCATCACCGGCGACATGGACGGAAAAACGGAGACGAAGCTCGTTGAGACCTATGACCTTCCGGATATCGAGGTGCTGCTCGTCGGGCACCACGGCTCGAAGTATTCCACAAGCACATCGCTGCTTGAATCCGTGACACCGGAGGTCGGCGTCATCAGCGTAGGCGACAACAGCTACGGCCACCCGACTGAGGAGGCGTTGCTGCGCCTGACGGACGCGGGCATGAGCGTGTACCGCACGGATATGCAGGGCAATATTTTGATCACAGTGAACTGAGAGGACTTCATGGCAGAGAGAAAAACGCCCAACAAGGGCTATCAGAAATTAAAAAGCGACCTGAGCACGGGAGAAATCGGTCAGGTTTATATCTTTCATGGCGAGGAGAGTTACCTGCGCGAATACTACCTTGGCGAGATCAAAAAGAAGCTCGTTCCGGCGGGCTTTGAGGAGTTCAACTACCATCGCCTGAGCGGCAAAACGCTCACGATGCAGGAGCTTTCCGAGGCGGTCGAGGCGATGCCGATGATGGCCGAGCGCACGCTCATCGTGGTAACGGACTGTGACCTTTTTAAGCTCCCCGAGGAGCAGCGCACGGCGCTCATCGCGCTGCTCAATGACTTTCCGCCGTACTGCTGCCTCGTGTTTGTGTATGATCTCATTGAGTATAAGCCGAGCAAGACCTATAAAAAGCTCTATGAGGCGCTCGACAAAAACGCGCAGAGCGTCAAGTTCGAGGCACAGGAGCGCAGCGACCTCATCAACTGGATCGCGCGGCGCTTCCGCGCGCTCGGTAAGGGCATCGACGCGCAGACGGCGGAGCATCTGATCTTCACCTGCGGCGCGCTGATGACCGGCCTTGTGCCGGAGATCGAGAAGATCGGCGCCTACGCCAAGGGGAAGAACATCACGATCGACGACATCAACGCCGTGGCAGACCCCGTGCTCGACGCGGTGGTATTCGACATGACGAACGCCATCACGAAGCGCGACTACGGCCGCGCGTCGGAGCTTTTGGGTCAGCTGCTCAAAAAGCAGGAGGAGCCGTTCGTCATTCTGGCCGTCATCAGCAAGGAGCTGCGGCGCATCTACACTGCGCGCATCGCGCTTGATAACGGCAAGGACAAGCTCTGGCTCATGGAGCTGTGGGGGATGCGGTCGGACTATCCGGCGCGGCTGCTGCTTGACGCGGCGCGCAAGACGACGGGCGAGTGGTGCAGCGAAAGCCTTTTGCTGTGCCAGAAGCTCGACAAGCGCATGAAGAGCGAAAAGGGCATCGACAGCGAAGGCGAGCTCAAGCTGCTGCTGATGCGCCTTGCGCAGGGGAAGTGAGGCCATGGCGAAACCGAAGGTAAAGGAAGTCATCGTCGTTGAGGGGCGGTACGACAAAAACACGCTCTCACAGGTTGTGGACGCGGTCATCGTGGAGCTTGGCGGCTTCGCCGTGTTCAACGACAGGGAAAAGCAGGCCTTTTTGCGAAAGCTCGCCAAAGAGCGGGGCATCATCCTCTTCACCGATCCCGACGGCGCAGGCTTTGTCATCCGCAACCGTGTCAAGGGCAATATCCCCGAGGGCCGCGTGCTGCAGGCCTATGTGCCGGACATCTACGGCAAGGAAAAGCGCAAGCGCAGGGGCGGCAAGGAGGGCAAGCTCGGCGTCGAGGGCATGAAGCCGGAAATTCTGCTTGACGCCCTCCGCCGCGCGGGTGCGACCATTGATGAAGAAAGCGCTGTAAAGGGAAACTCCATCACAAAGGCAGATCTCTATGACTTGGGCCTGATCGGTTCGGACAGCGTGGAAAAGCGCAAAGCGCTGTGCAAACGGCTGGAGCTGCCGGAGCATCTGAGCGCAAATGCGCTGGTGGATGTGCTCAATTTGCTGATGAGCCGGAAAGATCTTGAAAAGCTCTTCCAATGAAGAGCAAAATTATCCCTGCGCGGCCGCAGGGGAGCGGGGCAAAGGGGGCTATTCTCTTACGTGAGAGAATGGCCCCCTTGGACCCCCAAGAGAACGCGAGGGGAGGGCCCCTCGCCCCCCCGACATTGCGGGTTTGCAGCTTGAAGAACTGCACGCGCTGCGCATTGCACAGCCGTTGGCAACTCTGCTGCCTTACGGATGTGGCATACCCCTTGCGGGTAATCGGGTGCGGTGTACATGGCTTCGCCATGAATCTTCTGCAAGTCGTTACAGATATCAACCGCGCCTTACTATCGTGAGGCGCGAGTGACGTTACCTCGGTAGCAGACTGCGTACCGAATGCGGCATTGCTGCGCTCGCCGCGGTACGCACTATCGAAACAGTATGCATTATCGGTAGACGGTGATTAGGATGCACTTCCGCAAGATCGGCAGAGCGGCAGTGGATAATAGAAGTAGGTCAAATCGTATAGCAAAGCTAACGCGGCTTTGCCGCGCGCAGGCATTTCCATTCCGGAGGCCTAAAAGTCATTCAAGCCCAAGACTGCCAATCTAACGCCTTTCTCTTGGGGTTCCAAAGGGGATATTCTCTTTCGTGAAAGAGAATATCCCCTTTGTCCCGCACCCCTGCGCGACCGCAGGGAATCCCTCAAGCATATTATGCTTGCAATAACCGTAAAGACAGGGTATAATTTACTATTATTTTGTCTGCCTCACCGCAGACGCGAGGAAAGGAATGAATCAAATGGCTGAGGAAGTCAAGACTGCCGCCGCCGAGGGCGAAGCTGGCAGCAAAAATTTTATTGACGCCTTCATCGAAGAGGACATCGCGGAGGGTGGACGCTTCCAGGGCCAGCAAGTCCACACCCGTTTCCCGCCGGAGCCGAACGGCTATCTGCACATCGGCCACTGCAAGGCGCTGACCATCGACTTTGGCACCGCTGAGCGCTTCGGCGGTCTTTGCAACCTGCGCATGGACGACACGAATCCCACGAAGGAGGACGTCGAATTTGTCGATGCCATCAAAGAGGACATCCACTGGCTCGGCTTCGACTGGGGCGACCGTTTCTTCTACGGCAGCGACTATTTTGAAAAGGATTACGAGTACGCCGTCGAGCTCATCAAAAAGGGCCTTGCCTACGTCTGCGACCTGACGCCCGAGCAGGCAAAGGAGTACCGCGGCGACATCGGCAAGCCCGCCATCTCCCCGTACCGCGACCGCGATGTGGAGGAGAACCTCGACCTCTTCGAGCGCATGAAAAACGGCGAGTTCCCCGAGGGCAGCCGCACGCTGCGCGCGAAGATCGATCTGGCCTCCGGCAACTTCAACATGCGCGATCCGGTCATCTACCGCATCCGCTACATGCACCATCACCGTCAGGGCGACAAGTGGTGCATCTATCCGATGTACGACTTTGCGCACCCGATTCAGGACGCGCTCGAGGGCATCACGCACTCGCTGTGCTCGCTGGAGTTCGAGGCGCACCGCCCGCTGTACGACTGGGTCGTGAACAACGTCTCCGTGCCGTGTAAGCCGCGCCAGATCGAGTTTGCCCGCCTTGGGATCGACCACACGGTCATGTCGAAGCGCAAGCTCCGTAAGCTCGTCGAAGAGGGCATCGTCTCCGGCTGGGACGATCCGCGTATGCCGACGCTGTGCGGTCTGCGCCGCCGCGGCTTCACACCCGCGTCCATCCGCAATTTCTGCGACCGCATCGGCGTTGCCAAGAGCGCGAGCGTGGTCGAATACAGCTTCCTTGAGCACTGCCTGCGCGAAGACCTCAATGAAAAGGCCGAGCGCACGATGGGCGTTCTTCATCCGGTGAAGCTCGTCATCACGAACTATCCCGAGGGCAAGAGCGAGACGTTCACAGTCGAGAATAACCCGACCGATCCCTCGTCCGGCACGCACGAGATCACGTTCTCCCGCGAGTGCTGGATCGAGGCGGATGACTTTATGGAGATCCCCGTGCCCAAGTATAAGCGCCTGACGCCGAATGGCCCGGAGTGCCGTCTCAAGGGTGCGTACCTCATCACCTGCACGGGCTGCAAAAAGGATGAGAACGGCAGCGTCGTCGAGGTCTACGCCGAGTATGACCCGAACTCGCCGGGCGGCGATCCCGCCGACGGCCGCAAGGTCAAGGGCGCGACGATCCACTGGGTCGACGCCGCGACCGCGCTGGACGCCGAGGTGCGTGTTTACAGCGAGCTGTTCAGCGACCCCGCACCCGACGGCGCGGACAAGGATTTCCTTGCCTGCATGAACCCCGATTCGCTCGAGGTGCTGACCGGCTGCAAGGTCGAGCCGCGCATGCGCGACATCGCCGCGGCGTACGACAAGACCGAAAAGAAGGGCAAGACCGCGCCGAGCTTCCAGTTCATGCGCCTTGGGTATTTCTGCCTGGATAACAAGGATTGCTCCAAGGATCATCTGGTGTTCAACCGGTCGGTTACTCTTAAAGATAGCTTTAAAAAATAAACCTGCACTGGTGCAGGGAACGGAAATCAAAGGGGGATACTCTCTTTTCGAAGAGAGTATCCCCCTTTAAATCCCCCGAGAGAAAGACGAGGGGCCTTCCCCCTCGACCCCCGACATTGGCAGTTTGTAGCTTGAATGACTGCACGCGCTGCGCAATGTAAGTGCGGTGTACATGGCTTCGCCATGAATCCCTGCGAATCGTTACCGATCGCAACCGCGCCTTACTCCGTGAGGCGCGTGTGACGGTGGCACGGCGGCAGACTGCGTGCGAGCGGTATTGCTGCGCTCGCCGCCGTATAAAAGGGGGCATTCTCTCACGTGAGAGAATGCCCCCTTTGAATCCCCCAAGAGAACGGCAGGGGCGTTTCGACTTCGCCCCTGCACCCCTAACGACCAAAAGGGAGGGGCCTCGCCCCTCCTTTTTGGATTATCCACCCCGCACTTCTGACGGTGCGGCATTGCTGCTCTTTCAGATCTCTGCGGTGATATAGATTTCTTCGGCTTGCTGTTGGGCGGCGATAAGAAGGTCCTTGGCGCTACCGAAATTCTGCTGCTCGATCTGCTCTAAGGCATCTGTGGCGGCGTTGAACAGCAAATGATACATCTTTTCATAATCAGGCATTTTCATCCCTCCTTGCGCTCATAATAACCTAAAACAGGTTAAAATGCAAGTTAAGATGATGTGTGCTTTATAGTTTTCCTGAGGTGAAAATGATGTATCCTAGATTAAGAGACCTTCGGGAAGACAATGATATGACGCAAGCTGCGCTTGCAAAGATGCTGGGCATGTCGCAGACGGGCTACTCTAAGTATGAAACCGGAGAAAACGACGTGCCGACGCAAATTTTAATCAGACTGGCCGATTTCTATGGTACTTCCGTGGATTATCTTCTCGGCCGCACGGACAAACGATAAAACGACCGCTGACGCGGTCGTTTTTTATTACCATCAGCACCCTCCAGCGGCGGCGAGCGAAGCAATGCCGCCGCCCGCAGGCAGTCTGCTGCCGGACTACCGTCACTCGCGCCCCACGGAGTAGGGCGCGGTTGCTGCCGGTAACGACTCGCAGAAGGCCCGTGGCGCAGCCACGTACACCGCACCTCCACTGCGCAGCGCGTGCAGTCCTTCGAGCTACAGCCCCACAATGTAAATTTTCTCTGGGTGGGTGTAAGGGAGGGGTATCTCTTTTTGAAAAAGAGATACCCCTCCCTTTATTCGCATCCTCTGCATCAATGCAGGAGGATTACTAACTTCTGCGCAGTAGAAAATTTAGATGTTTTCCAGAATCTCTCTGGCAACATACACACCGCTCGCCGATGCGTGCGACAGCGAATGCGTAATACCGCTGCCGTCGCCGATGACATAGAGCCCCTTGTACGGCGTTTCAAGGTGCTCGTCGAGCGCGACCTCCATGTTGTAGAACTTGACCTCCACGCCGTAGAGGAGCGTATCGTCGTTTGCGGTGCCCGGCGCGATCTTGTCGAGCGCGTAGATCATCTCGATGATGCCGTCCAGAATGCGCTTGGGGAGCACGAGGCTCAGATCACCGGGGGTCGCCGCGAGCGTCGGCGTGACGAGGCCTTCTTCGATGCGCTTGACCGTGCTGCGGCGGCCGCGGACGAGATCGCCGAAGCGCTGGACGATGACGCCGCCGCCGAGCATGTTGGACAGGCGCGCGATGGACTCGCCGTAGCCGTTGGAATCCTTGAACGGCTCGGAGAAGTGCTTGGCGACGAGAAGCGCGAAGTTCGTGTTCTCGGTCTGGAGGGACTTATCCTCGTAGCTGTGGCCGTTGACCGTGACGATGCCGTTCGTGTTTTCGTTGACGACGATGCCGTTGGGGTTCATGCAGAATGTGCGGACGTTGTCCTCAAACTTTTCCGTGCGGTAGACGATCTTGCTCTCGTAGAGCTCGTCGGTCAGGTGAGAGAAGACAACGGCAGGCAGCTCGACGCGCACGCCGAGGTCCACGCGGTTGGACTTCGTGGGGATCTTGAGCTCCCGGCACACGCCCTCCATCCACTTGCTGCCGACGCGCCCGACGGAGACGATGCACTTATCGCAGGTGTAGTCCGTCTCGCCGACGGTGACACGGTAGCCCTCGCTCTCGCGGGCGATGGTGGTGACAGGGGAGTCAAAATAGAAATCGACCTTATCCTTGAGCAGATCGTAGAGATTTGAGAGCACGACGAGGTTTACGTCGGTACCGAGGTGGCGGACAGAGGCGTCAAGCAGATTCAGCTTATTCTGGATGCAGAGCTTTTTGAACTTCGTGCCGGCAGTGGAGTAGAGCTTTGTGCCCTCGCCGCCGTAGGCCATGTTGATCCCGTCAACATAGTGCATGAGGTCGAGCGCCTGCTTTTTGCCGATGTATTCGTGCAGCGTGCCGCCGAAGTCGTTGGTGATGTTGTATTTGCCGTCGGAAAACGCGCCCGCGCCGCCAAAACCGCTCATGATCGAGCAGCTCTTGCAGCGGATGCAGGATTTGACCTTGTCGCCGTCGATGGGACAGCGGCGCTTTTCAAGACTGTGGCCGGCCTCAAACACAGCAATGCGCAGGCCGCTGCGATCCTTTGTCAGCTCGTAGGCGGAGAAGATGCCGCCGGGACCAGCGCCGATGATGATCACGTCATAATGCATGGAAGGATCCTCCCTGAATGATCGAAAATATCTCTGCGGACAGAGAACAAAAGCATTGTATCGAAAAGCGGCGCGGAAAGTCAAGCCTCCGAAGTGACAAAAGGGCGGGGAAAATTCCTGCCCTTTTGTTTACATGTTCTTTTTAATGCTTTTGATGGCGTTTTTCTCAAGACGCGAGACCTGCGCCTGCGAAATACCGATCTCGCTCGAGACCTCCATCTGCGTTTTGCCATCGCAAAAGCGCAGGGAAAGGATCGTGCGCTCACGCTCGCTGAGACGTGCCATCGCATCTTTGAGCGCGATCTGTTCGAGCCAGTCCTCATCGGTGTTCTTTTCATCGCGAACCTGATCCATCACGCAAACGGTATCGCCGCTGTCGGAGTAGATCGGCTCAAAGAGCGACACCGGGTCGCAGACGGCGTCCATGGCAAAAACGACCTCCTCGCGTGTAAGCGTCAGCTCGCGCGCGATCTGCTCGACCGTTGGCTCGCGCTGCTGCTCTCGCTGGAGCTTTTCGCGCGCCTGCAGGACGCGGTACGCCGTATCGCGCATCGAACGGCTGACGCGGATGGCGCTGTTGTCGCGCAGATAGCGGCGGATCTCGCCGATGATCATGGGAACGCCGTAGGTGGAAAAACGGACGTTCTGCGAAATATCAAAATTGTCGATCGCCTTCAAAAGTCCCACACAGCCGACCTGAAAGAGGTCGTCAGCATTCTCTCCGCGTCCCGAAAAACGCTGGATGACCGACAACACCAGCCGCAGGTTGCCCTCGACGAGCTGTTCGCGCGCGGCTGCGTCGCCGTCCTTCGCGCGCCGGAGCAGCGCATCCGTCTGCGCGGTGGTCAGCGTTGGGAGCTTTGCGGTGTTTACACCGCAGATCTCCACCTTGCCAAGCATAAAAGATCCCCGCCTTCCTTGCAAGTAGCCTGCATTCAGTATGTCCGCGCGGGACGGAAACATACTGCCGGGAAGACGGGGATATTTTTTATCGTTCGGCGGAAAACGATGGATTTTTCGCCGGCGGACGGTTCTCAGGAGAGAAGTCCGATGCTGAAGGCAATGATCGCGGCGTTAAAGAAGTCGTTGAACAGGCCGCCCACCATCGGGATGACAAAGTATGCCGAGGGCGAAGGGCCGTAACGGCGGGAGACTGCCTGCATGTTTGCCATGGCGTTGGAGGTCGCGCCCATGCCGAAGCCGATAAAGCCGGCGGTGATCATGGCGGCATCGTAATCGCGGCCCATGATCGGAAAGACGACGAACACGGAGAAGATCACCATCAGCAGCACCTCGGCGGCAAGGCAGACGAGCATCGGCAGCGCCAGATCGACGAGCTGCCAGAGCTTGAGTCCGGAGAGCGCCATAGAAAGAAAGACCGCAAGGAACATGCTGCCCATTGTGCTGATCTCGTTGGAGGGAAACGCCGCGATGGCGAAACCGGCAGAGCTGCGCGTGGAATGGGCGAGCAGGTCGATCACATTGCGCACGATGACGGCCACAAGCATTGCGCCGATGTAAGCAGGGAAATTGAAGCCGCAAAGCGCCGTGAGCCATGCGCTGACAACATTGCCGACGCCGGCGCAGAACATCAGCAGCAGAAAGCCGCGCACAAAGCTGCCGGAATGGGTGGTGTAGTGCGCATCATCGGCGTCCTCCTCGCGCTCGTGATCCACCGGAAGCTCCTCGCGCAGGTGGTTCTTGATGATGAGGCGGCGGGCAATGGGGCCGCCGAGAAGCGAGCCGAAAATAAGGCCGAAGGTCGCCGCGGCGACGGCGACCGTGGTTCCTCCGACAGCACCGGCGGCATCAAGATCCGGACCGATGGCCGCAGCCGTGCCCGGCCCGCCGATCATGGAGATCGAGCCGCAGCCGAGGCCAAAGAGAGGATTCTTGCCAAGCAGCGCCATCACGCCGCTGCCGACGACATTCTGCAAAATGATCATCACAACGCTCAAAATAAGGAGCATGATGACGGATTTGCCGCTTTTGAGCAGCATCGGAATGCTCACGGTGAAGCCGACCGTTGTGAAGAACATGATCATGAAGACCGTCTGCAGCGTGTCGTCAAAGGTGATAACGGCCGTGCCCGCGGCATAGAGGACGGTGTTCAGGATCGCAAAGCACAGGCCGCCGACCAGCGGAGCGGGGATGCAGAACCGGCTGAGGACGGAAAACTTTTTCGTCAGGATCAGGCCGAGACCGTACATTGCGGCGCCAAGCGCCAGGGCGTGGTACATATTGAGCTGGATCTCTGTCATGTGGGAAAACCTTTCATTAAATATTTGTTTTCCGCCGGGGAAAGCGGAAGGCGGGCCGGGAGGGATAGGACGTCCCGTCGGCGGAATAGAATGCACAGAAGGGGAGGGAGATGCGATGAACTGCCGCTTTACCGACTTCCGTTGCAAGGAGGTCATCAATATTCATGACGGCTGCCGGCTCGGCTATGTCGGCGATGTGGAGTGCCGCCTGCCGGAGGGAGAGCTGAGCGCGCTGATCGTGCCCGGGCCGTTTCGCTTTTTCGGCCTTTTCGGACGCGGTGAGGAATACTATATCCCGTGGGAGAGCATCAAGCAGATCGGGGATGACATCATCCTCATTGACAAGCCTTTTCCGCACAAGGAGATGCCGAAGAGGGAAAGACGCGCGCGCCGCCGGTTCTGAGCGGACAAATGCCCCGGCAGAAGATGATAGTCCACATTATAAAATTATAAGAATTTTCAACGCTTTTGCAAGCGCGATTTTTGAAAAACCCTTATGAAAATTTGAAAAAGTTCTTGCAATTTTCTGCGGCGCGCGATATAATACCCGGGTATTCCGCATGGAGACCGGACTTTCTGTCTGTGCCATCAGGTTGGCAGGGGGGATGAAGGCTCCAGAGGTAAAAACTAAATTTGAAGGAGAAACTACCAACCATGGCAAACGTCGTATCCATGAAAGCCCTGCTCGAAGCAGGCGTCCACTTCGGCCATCAGACCCGCCGCTGGAATCCCAAAATGGCTCCTTACATTTACACGGAGCGCAATGGCATCTATATCATCGACCTGCAGAAAACCGTCAAAAAGCTCGAGGAAGCCTACAACTTCGTTCGCTCCGTCTCCGAGAGCGGCCAGAATATCCTGTTCGTCGGTACCAAGAAGCAGGCGCAGGAAGCTATCCGCGAGGAAGCGACCCGCTGCGGCGGCTACTATGTCAACGCCCGCTGGCTCGGCGGCATGATGACCAACTTCAAGACCATGCGCACCCGCGTGGACCGTCTCAACCAGCTCAAGACCATGCAGGCGGACGGCACGTTCGACATGCTGCCGAAGAAGGAAGTCATGAAGCACCTCGGCGAGATCGAGAAGCTCGAGAAGTACCTCGGCGGCGTCAAGGAGATGAAGAAGCTCCCCGGCGCGCTGTTCATCGTTGATACCCGCAAGGAGCGCAACGCCATCGCCGAGGCGCACAAGCTCGGTATCCCCGTTGTCGCCATCGCCGATACCAACTGCGATCCCGATGAGATCGACTATCCCATCCCCGGCAACGATGATGCGATCCGCGCCATCAAGCTCATCGCTTCCATCATGGCCAACGCCATGATCGAGGGCAAGCAGGGCGAAGTAACCGAGGAAGCCGCTGCTGAGAAGGCCGAGGGCGAAGCCGAGGCGTAAGCGCAGGCAGGACATTACAGGAACACCTTACGGGGCGAGGCAAAGCCTCGCCCCGTCTCATTTATCATAACAACTTACTTTAAGTTTACAGGAGGATATCATAATGGCTATCACTGCTGCTGTTGTCAACGAGCTGCGTCAGGCCACCGGCTGCGGCCTGATGGACTGCAAGAAGGCCCTCATCGAGTGCGAGGGCGACATGGAAAAGGCAATCATGTATCTGCGCGAGAAGGGTCTTGCCTCTCAGGCGAAGAAGGCCAGCCGCATCGCCGCAGAGGGCATGGCTTATGCCGCCGTTATCGACGGCGTCGGCGTTGTGGTCGAGGTCAACTGCGAGACCGACTTCGTCGCCAACGGCGAGCCGTTCACCAACTTTGTCAAGGGCGTGGCCGAGGTCATTGCCAAGCAGAACCCCGCTGATGTTGACGCGCTGATGGATTGCGCGTGGGTCAGCGGCAAGGGCACTGTTAAGGATGCCAAGGACGAGCTTTTCCTCGCCATCCGCGAAAACATGAGCATCCGCCGCTTCACCCGCATTGCCGACGGCTTTTCTGTCCCCTATGTCCACATGAAGGGCAAGATCGGCGTCATCGTCAACCTGACCGTCGAGGGCTGCGACGCCACCGAGATCGGCAAGGACATCGCCATGCAGATCGCCGCGCTCAACCCCCGCTTCTGGGACAAGAGCCAGGTCACGCAGGACGTTCTCGACGAAGAGAAGGAAGTTCTGCTCGGCCAGATGGCCAACGACCCCAAGATGGCCGGCAAGCCCGAGCAGGTCAAGGAAAAGATCGTCATGGGCAAGCTCAACAAGTTCTATGCCGAGAACTGCCTGCTCCAGCAGGCCTTCGTCAAGGACGGCGACGTCTCTGTCGAGCAGTATATGAACAACGCTGCCAAGGCGCTGGGCGGCAAGGTCAGCTTCAACACCGCTGTTCGCTTCGAGAAGGGCGAGGGCATCGAGAAGAAGCAGGAGAACTTTGCGGCTGAGATCGCTTCCATGGTCAACGGCAACAAGTAATTTCCAAATTACAAAATATGATGAAAAGAGGTTCGGCGAAGGCCGGACCTCTTTTTTGTTTCCGCGCGGCAGACAGAATTTTCTGCGAAATAAAAAATTTACAATTTCCTAAGGTGAATATTATTGTGCATATCTTGCATATTCAGTTTGACTGGTGTATAATAGGCAATGCTAAGCAGCGGCGCAGTATCCTAGTCGGAGCTGCCGTTTCCTAAGAAGGGCCTAAAAATCCTTTAAAGGGCACAACTGTGAAGCCTTTGGTGCCTGCTTCTTACGCCCAGTTTGGGGTGGGTGCTGAAGGGAGGCAAAAGCGAAAGCTGCGCCTGCAGATCCCGGGCGTCCCCTAATGGCATAGGGGAGCCGACCCTGTTTCTGCGGAGACCTGTTGCTGTGCCGGTGCGGACTCCCATTTTGGGTATGCGACTCCGGTACGGGACGGGATGTGAACCTGCATTGCGGTGCTACCCGGCTTTATGCCGCGAACGCTGTGTGCAGTGTAGCCTGCCTTGCGTGGGGGAGGCGGATAGGAGAACAACGTGCAGACTCTGGCCAAGAGCGAGGCACGATCGCTCCTTGAAATCTTTCCTGCAAAAGAGGATAAGAGACGGCGTGACTCCGGGGTGGAAATCACCTAGGCTGTCGTAAGGGCAGCAAGAGGGTTACAGTGCGGACTAAGTGGCAATCGGGTACCCCGTATGGTAACAACGGGGCGCGGCGCCTAAGGGGGAACCGCCTCTATCGGCAACGAGAGGTGCGCTGTGGGGAAAGCCAACCCGACCTATGCCGCAGGATTACCTTTTGCTGTTGCCGTTGCTTTAGCACCACTAAAAAATCATCATGCTGGAGAAATTGACCTTGGAAAAAGAAGAAGACCGAAAGCACAAGAAAACCGAAAAGGCGCCGAGTCACGCCCGCTGGGTCATCCGCGTGTTCCTGATCGCAGTGGCGCTCTCGGCCGCGATGAGCCTGTGCTCCGGTGCAGTGCTCGAGGATGCGGGCTATGTGAGCGCTACGCTGATCCTCGCTTTTTTCATCCTGCTCGGCATCGTGTTCGACATCATCGGTGTCGCCGTGACGGCGGCGAACCCGCGCCCGTTCAACTCCATGGCCGCGCACCGCGTCAAGGGAGCAAAGGAGGCGCTGTATCTGATCCGCAACGCGGAAAAGGTCGCCTCGTTCTGCAACGACGTTGTCGGCGATATCTGCGGTATCGTCAGCGGCTCCACCGCGACGGTCATCGTCGTGCTGCTGCAGCAGAGCTTCGGCTGGCGCAGCATCGTGGTATCCACCGTGGTCACGGCATTCATTTCAGGGCTGACGATCGGCGGTAAGGCCATTGGAAAAAAGGTCGCTATGAAGAGAAGCAAGGATGTCATCTATCTGGCGGCCAAGATGCTGTCGGTGCTGCACCTTGGCAGATAAAGAAGGAAATACCATTGATTCTTGAAACCATCCACGATCCAAACGATATCAAGTCGCTCAACGACGCGCAGACGCAGCTTCTATGCACAGAGCTGCGTGAATTTTTGCTGAAGAACGTTTCCGTGACGGGGGGGCATCTTGCCTCCAACCTTGGCGCGGTGGAGCTGACGGTCGCCATTCATCGCGTGTTCGATACGTCGCGCGACCGGCTGGTGTTCGACGTGGGACACCAGTGCTATACGCACAAGATCCTGACCGGACGCAGAGAGCGGTTTGCAACGCTGCGGCAGTACGGCGGCATTTCGGGCTTTCCGAAGCCGCGTGAGAGCGCACATGATGCCTTTATTGCAGGACACGCCTCCAATTCCGTCTCTGTGGCGCTTGGCATGGCGCGGGCGCGCACACTGCTGCACCAGGACTATTCCGTCCTCGCGCTGATCGGTGACGGCGCGCTTTCCGGCGGCCTTGCCTACGAGGGGCTGAACAATGCCGGCGCCTCCGGCGAGCCGCTGATCGTTATCCTGAACGACAACGGGATGTCGATCAGCTGCAATGTCGGTGCGATGAGCCAGCATCTGGGAATGCTGCGTACAAAGCCGGCGTATTACGAATTTAAGAAGGCGTACCGTGACGCGCTGGAGCGCAGCGCGGTGGGGCGGGCGGTGTACGATTTCAATCATCACCTGAAAACGAACCTGAAAAAGGCGCTGCTGCCGAACTCCACGATGTTTGAAGATATGGGGTTTACCTACCTTGGCCCCGTGGACGGGCACAGCGTGGAAAAGCTGACCAACACGCTGCGCTGGGCAAAGGAGCTGCGCTGTCCGGTCGTGGTGCATGTGCATACGCAAAAGGGTAAAGGCTACGGACCGGCCGAACGTGAGCCGGAGCGCTACCATGGCGTTGGACCGTTTGATCCGAAGCTTGGCGTGCCCCGCGTGCAGAAAATGGACTTTTCTGCCGTTTTCGGCAATGAGCTATGTGAGATCGCGCGCGAAGATACGCGCGTCTGTGCCATCACCGCCGCCATGTGCGACGGGACGGGTCTGCATGATTTTTCGGCGCAGTATCCGGACCGGTTTTTCGATGTCGGTATCGCCGAGGGACATGCCGTTTCGATGGCGGCAGGCATGGCCAAGCAGGGACTCACGCCGGTCGTGGCGATTTATTCAAGCTTTTTGCAGCGCGGGTATGACCAGCTTATCCACGATACGGCGCTTTTGGGTCTGCATGTGGTCTTTGCGGTCGATCGCGCCGGCATGGTGGGAGCGGACGGGGAAACGCACCATGGCATTTTTGATGCGACGTTCCTCTCCGATATCCCCAATATGACGGTGCTGTGCCCGTCGAACTTTGCGGAACTGCGAACCATGCTGCGCCGCGCCATCCACGAGATCGACGGCCCTGTGGCCATCCGCTATCCGCGTGGCGGCGAGGGCGCATACAGGGAAAACAGCGGAAATGCAAACATCGTCGTGCTGCGCGAGGGGGAGGATATCACTCTCTGTGCCTATGGCACGATGATCAACAATGTGCTTGCCGCTGCTGAGCTGCTGGATCGGCAGGGGATCGCCGCGCGTGTTGTGAAGATCAATGCGATCTCACCGCTGTATGACAGTGATATGCGCGAGGTCGTCGGCAAAACGCGCGCGCTGCTCGTGGCGGAAGAATGCGCAAGCGTTGGCTGCATGGGGCAGCGTATGGCTGCGATCCTCGCATGGAACAAAATATCACCCGAGCGGCTGGAGCTGTGCAACCTCGGTAAGACATTTCCGGCACAGGGCTCGGTGGAGGCGCTTTACCGCGAATTCGGACTGGACGCGGAATCGCTTGCCAAAAAAGCCGCGGAGGTGCTGCGATGAGCAATAAAACAAGGCTGGATGTGCTGCTGGTGGAGCGCGGGCTGGAGCAGAGCCGCCAACGCGCACAGGCTGTGATCATGAGCGGCGAGGTTTTTGTGAACGGCCAGCGCGTGGATAAGGCAGGCACCGCCGTCCCGAACGACGCGGAGATCGAGGTGCGCGGGAGTACGCTGCGCTATGTCAGCCGCGGGGGCCTCAAGCTCGAAAAGGCGATCACATCCTTTGGCCTGGCGCTTGACGGCTGCATCTGCGCCGATATCGGCGCATCGACCGGCGGCTTTACCGACTGCATGCTGCAGAATGGAGCAAAAAAGGTCTACGCTGTGGATGTGGGCTATGGTCAGCTCGATTGGAAGTTGCGCTCAGACGACCGCGTTGTGAGCATGGAGCGCACGAACGCGCGCTATCTTGACCATGACCAGATCCCGGATGAACTGGATTTTGCCAGCATCGATGTGTCGTTCATCTCACTTTCGCTGATCCTGCCGGCGGTCAGGCGTGTCCTGAAAGAAGGCGGGCACGTAGCCTGCCTTGTCAAGCCGCAGTTTGAGGCAGGTCGGGAAAAGGTTGGAAAAAAGGGCGTCGTGCGCGACCCTGCCGTGCATCTCGAGGTGCTGGAACACTTCCTTGTGCATGCAAAGCGATCTGGCTTTACAGTTCTTGATATTACATTTTCTCCGATTCGCGGACCGGAGGGAAATATCGAATACCTTGGCTACCTCGAAAGTGGAGAGGGCGTCGAGCGGGAGTTTGACCTCAAGGCGCTCGTCGAGCAGTCGCACCAGGCGCTTGACCACGGAAAGGAGGGGGCGTGATGCTGAAAAAGGTGATCCTGTGCCCCAACCCCTATCGTGATGCGCAGCTGCGCGTGGCCAGAGAAGCCAAGCGCGTGCTTGATGAGGTGAAGTGTCCGAACGTTGTATGCCTGCCGTTTAAAAATCAGGAACGGCCGGAGGGTTATGGGCTGACGATCGAGCCGCTGCAGCAGGAGCTGCGCGGGGCGGATATGATCATTGCCTTTGGCGGCGACGGTACGATCCTGCACCTGTCCAAGACGGCCGCGCACAAGGATATCCCCGTGCTGGGCGTGAATCTTGGCAGTCTCGGCTTCATGGCGGAACTTGAGAGCCGGGAGCTTGCCCGCCTGCGCGGCCTGTGCGAGGGGAACTACGAGATCGAAAGCCGGATGATGCTCGACGTCAGTGTGCAGCGCGAGGGCCGCACGATCTACTCCAATCTCGCCCTCAACGAGGCGCTCATCGCACGCGGAAACGTATCGCGGGTGATCCGGCTGCGTATCGACACAGAGCAGGGGAAGCTTATGGACATTGCGGGGGACGGTGTGATCGTCGCAAGCCCGACGGGTTCGACAGCGTACTCGCTTTCTGCGGGCGGGCCAGTCGTGGAGCCGACAGCGCGCAACTTTATCGTTTCGCCGATCTGCGCGCACAGCGTGCACGCCAATTCCTATGTGCTCTCGCCTGAGCGCGTGATCTCTGTGCAGACGGAAAAAAACGGTTACAAACCGGTGCTGCTGAGCGTGGACGGCGGGCGGGCGTTTTCTCTGCGCAGCGGCGACAGTGTGGAGGTCCGCCGCTCCAAATTCGACACAAAGCTCGTGCGCCTGGGCAAACGGAGCTTTTGCGAGATATTACAAAAGAAAATGTTGGGAGGATACAGCGATGAAGAATGAGAGACAGGACAAGATCCTTACGATCATTGCCGCCGAAGCGATCGAAACGCAGGAGCAGCTGATCGACCGCCTGCGCGAGGAGGGGATCTCCTGCACGCAGGCAACGATTTCGCGCGATATCAAGCAGCTCCATCTGATCAAAGAACCGACCGGCAGCGGCACATACCGCTATGCCGTGTCTGCACAGAAGGTGAAGCTCAATCTGGCTGACCGCTTGCAGACCATCCTGCGCGAGAGCATCGTTTCGGTGGACTGTGCCCAGAATCTGGTGCTGATCAAAACGATGCCGGGCCTCGGCCCTGCGGCGGGCGCTGCGTTCGATGGGATGGATGTCCCGTCCAAGGTCGGCACGGTCGCGGGCGATGATACCGTTCTTGTTGTGATGCGCGAGGAGGCCTCTGCGCTTGAGCTGTGCAGCGAGATCGAGGAAATGCGCCGCCAGCGCCAGCACCGCTGACCAATGCTTGAGCTTCTGCATATCGAGAATATTGCGATCATTGAGCGCGCGGATATCATGTTCGCGCGCGGGTTCAATGCGCTCACCGGCGAAACCGGTGCAGGCAAGTCCATCGTGATCGATGCGCTCGGCGCAGTGCTGGGGCAGCGCACCTCGCGTGAGCTGATCCGTACCGGCGCCGATAAGGCGTTTGTCAGCGCGGAGTTCAGCGCCGTCTCGGCGGCGCTGCCGGCACTTGCGGATAACGGCCTTTCCCCGGATGAGGATGGCTCGCTGCTGCTGCAGCGTGAGATCCACGGCGACGGGAAAAACATCTGCCGCGTGAACGGCCGGCCGGTGACGGTCGCACAGCTCAGGAGCATCGGTGCGGGCTTACTCAATATTCACGGTCAGCACGATGGGCAGCAGCTGCTCGATGAAGAGCAGCACTTGAGTTATCTGGATCGCTTTGGCCGGGTGGATGATGCGCTTGCGCTGTGCGCGGCACGCTTCAGTACGCTGCGGGAAACGCAGCGGGAGATCGAAACGCTTGAGATGGACGAGGCGGAAAAGGCGAGGCGCGTCGATATGCTGCGCCATCAGATCGGCGAGCTGGAACGCGCCGATCTGCGCGACGGCGAGGAGGAAGAGCTGCTGGCGCGGCGCAATATTCTGCGCAACGGCGAAAAGTTTCTCTCAGCCATTGCAGCAGCAGACGCCTGCCTGAACGGCGGAGACGAGGGCCTTGGCGCGGTGTCTGCCATCAAGGAAGCGGAGGACGCGATCAGAAGTTTGCGCGGCCTTGACGACTCGTTTGCCCTGCTGTCAGAACGACTGGAAAGCTTGCGCTGTGAAGCCTATGACCTTGCCGAGACCATTCGCGATAAAAAGGACGAATACGACTTTTCTCCGCAGGAACTGGACGCGGTGGAATCCCGCTGTGACCAGCTGTACCGGCTGAAAAAGAAGTACGGCTCAAGCGTCGAGGAGATGCTTGCATACCTTGAAAAGTTGCGCGAGGAGCTTGACCGTATCGAGTGTGCGGACGACCGCGTTGCCCAGCTGCGGCAGACGCTGCAGCGGCAGGAAGCCGAGGCAATGGAAGCGGCGCGCGCACTGTCTGAGCGCCGCAGGGCTGCGGCGAAGGAATTGGAAGCGCGTATTTCCCGGGAATTGACCGAGCTGGATATGCCAAAGCTGCGCTTTTCTATTGACTTTCAGGAAAAAGCGTTGTCTTCGGACGGCATTGATGCGGTGGCGTTCCTTATGTCGGCAAATGCCGGCGAGGCATTGCGTCCGCTGCAGAAGATCGCATCGGGCGGCGAGCTGTCGCGCATCATGCTGGCCATGAAAAACGTGCTGGCGGAGCAGGACTGCGTGATGACGATGGTGTTTGACGAGGTTGATACCGGCGTATCCGGACGTGCCGCACAGCGTGTGGCCGAAAAGCTTGCTCGCCTTTCTCGGACGAGACAGGTGCTGTGCGTGACACATCTGCCGCAACTCGCAGCGATGGCAGACACGCATTTCGGCGTGGAAAAGGGCGAGGAAAACGGGCGCACGCTCACGCGCGTGAGCGTGCTTGACCGTGCCGCGCGCCGCCGCGAAATCGCGCGCCTGAGCGGGGGAGAGCATCCGAGCGAGGCAATGCTTTCCAGCGCAGAGGAGCTGCTTAGTGCAGCGGAAAGCTATAAAAGAGACTTGCAATAAAGCAATATTACTTTACAGATATTCACCTGAATTGGGTGGAAAAAGGATGGGCTTATGAATGAGTTTGCCGCGCGCATCGAACAGGATTTTCCGGTGCGCCGCAAGGACAGGGAAAAAACAGAGTTCCGCACGTGGCTTGTCCACACGCTCAGAGAACTGGGCTATACGCCCAAACTCGAGGGCGGAGAGCATTCGCTCGCGATCGGCGGCAATATGACGAATGTGGTCGTTGGGGATATAGAAAAGGCGAAGATCGTGCTGGCGGCGCACTACGACACCGGCGTGCGGGATGTATTTCCCCCGATGCTCAGCCCTACGCGGCCGGTGAGCTTTCTTTTGTATCAGGCGCTCACGCCCCTGCTTGCGCTGCTTGCGAGCTTTGCGCTCTCGCTGGCGCTGACTTTTCCTCTCGGCCTGCCGCGCCTGACGTTCCCGCTGTTTTTGATCTTGCTGGCGCTGGCGCTTTTCTATCCGAAATACGGGCCGGATGAAAGAAAAAACGGCAACGCCAATACCTCGGGCGTTGTGACGCTGCTGGAGGTTGCCAAAACACTGACGCCGCGTTACCGCGGCGAGGTGTGCTTTCTGTTTCTTGACGGCGGGACGCAGGCTTCCAAGGGAGCCAAAGGGCTGCGGCGCGCCCACCCCTGCCTGAAGAAGAAAACCGTCATTGTGGTCGATTGCGTGGGAGAAGGAGACGAGCTGCTGATCCTGCCCGGCAGGGCAAGCCGTTGGGACGGCGCGCTGCTCGACGCCTTCAACGACCAGTTCCGCAACAGTGAACGAAAGACCTGCTTCCTCAAAACGGACGGGCTGATCTCCTTCCCCTCCGACAACCGTGTATTTTCTCACGGGACGGCCATCTGCGCGTGCCGCAGAGTCGGCGGCTTTGGCCGCTGTATCACGCCGCGCAGCATGAAGGCGCTTGATGAGGAAAATCTCGCTGTCCTGCGTGACGGTCTTTCGCGGCTCATCATGTATTACCAGCCGGAAAAGACTTGACAAGCTGCGGATCATCCGCTACAATGACTGCGTTTACGGCGATGAAGCGGAGAAGTAGGCAACGATTTCCTGCAAAGAGAGCCTTCGGACGGTGGAAGAAGGAGAGGGAGCGTGCTGAAATACACCGCGGAGCCGGCGCCCGAACGATGCTTTTCATCCAGTAGGCGCGCCCCGGGAGCGCCCGTTACCGCGCGGGAGTGTGGCTGCACTCCATGAGGCCGTCTTTGCGAAAAGGCGGCGAACCAGAGGTGGTACCGCGAAGCTTTTTCGCCCTCTGTCCGGAAAAGGACAGAGGGCTTTTTTATCGGTGAAAAGGGCTGCGATGTCCGGAATAAAAGAAGAACGAATATAGGAGGAACCAACAAATGGGAATTTATGAAGAGTTGCAGGCGCGCGGCCTGCTTGCGCAGGTCACGAACGAGGAAGAGATCCGTGAAATGGTCAACGCGGGCAAGGCCAAGTTCTATATCGGCTTTGACTGCACGGCCGACAGCCTGACGGCCGGTCACTTTATGGCACTGACGCTGATGAAGCGTCTCCAGATGGCGGGCAACCAGCCTGTCGCGCTCATCGGCGGCGGCACGACCATGATCGGCGACCCCTCGGGCCGCACGGATATGCGCAAGATGCTCACCAAGGAGGATATTGACCACAACGCAGAGTGCTTCAAGCGCCAGATGGAGCGCTTCATCGACTTTGGCGAGGGCAAGGCCATCATGGTCAACAACGCTGACTGGCTGCTGAATCTTAACTATATTGAGCTGCTGCGCGAGGTGGGCGCGTGCTTCTCTGTGAACAATATGCTGCGCGCCAAGTGCTATGAGCA
>CAKTRT010000014.1 GCA_934597535.1 uncultured Oscillospiraceae bacterium
CAGTTGCAGATGTTGTTGCAGCACAGGACGAAGTCCGGCTGGGGAATGCGCATCTGCTTGTAGGGCTTGATGGCCTCACGGCGGAAGTTCTTGTAGGCGATCTCCTTCTCGGTGGTCTCGGGCAGAGCCTCGATCTCGTGGATATCGTCCAGAACCGTGTAGGGGACCTGCGTCTTGGGGTCCTTCTTGGGCTTGCCGGTCTCAGGATCGATGACGACCTTGCCGTTTTCGTCCTTGAGGGGCTTGCCGCTGTTGGGGTCGATGATGAACTCGAGCGTTTCGGGGTCGAACTTGCGGCTGGCGCGCTTACCGGCGGCGTAAGCCAGGGAGATACGTGCGTAACCGCAGATATCGTTGTCGAAGCCGAGATCCTCGGCAGCCTGGCACATGATCTCACCGTCGCGCTGGGCGGCGATACCGGCAGCCTGGTTCTCGGGGTACATCACGTTGAGGTCAAAGGCCTCAGCAAGCTCACAGGGGAACTTGGAGCTGGACCAACCGACCAGCTTACCCTGCTTCTTCGCTTCACGGGCGTCGGCATAGACGTCATCGACGACCTTGCGCAGAGCAAGCACGCCGGGACTGACTTGTTTAGCCATGATTGATTCCTCCTAATGCGATATAGAAAAATTTGATAACGAATGATGGGGATTATTTGTTCTTCAAAGCCTTCTGGTAGGCAAAGAGAGCCGCGCCGAGCGCACCGTTATACTGCGTGAGGGGCGTGGTGTGGATCTCGTGGCCGAGCTGCTCCTGAAGGGCTTTCACGATGCCGTGGTTCTGTGCGACACCGCCGGTCATCACCACGTCGTCGCGCACACCGATGCGGTGGCAGAGGCCGGAAACGCGGCCCGCGACGGACTTGTGGATGCCGTGGATGATGTCGCACTTGTTTGTGCCCATGGCGAGCTGCGAGATGACCTCGCTCTCGGCAAACACCGTGCAGGTCGAGCTGATACCGACCTCCTTGGTCGACTTGTCGCCAAGGTCGCCCAGTTCTTCGACCTTCACCTCAAGCACGCGGGCCATGACATCGAGGAAGCGGCCGGTACCGGCTGCGCACTTGTCGTTCATGACGAAATTTTTCATCATGCCGTTCTCGATCTCGATGACCTTCACGTCCTGCCCGCCGATATCGACGACCGTGCGCACGTTCGGGAACAGGAACGCCGCGCCCTTGGCGTGGCAGGAAAGCTCGCTCATCTGCATGTCGGCAAGGCCGTCAAGGCTGTTGCGCCCGTAGCCCGTGGCAAGGACGAAGTCCATCTGCTCGCGCGTCATGCCCGCGTTTTCCAACACCTGAGCGATCGCGCGGGATGGACCCGACGTGCCCGTGCCGACAGCGACGAGGGACTTGGCAACGATCTCGCTGCCGTCTTTTAAGATCACACATTTCGACGCGGTGGAGCCGACGTCGATACCCATGGTATAAATGCTCATTGTACTCTCCGTTTGCCTTCCCGTGCGCTGCGCGGTTCTTGCCTCCGCGCAGCGCCGAGAAAAGCATTGTTGTGATATTTTACTGCGCGTTCAGGGCGTCGTAGTCGCGGATGACGCGCGGCAGAAGCATCTGATGGACCGGGCAGATGCTCTCGGGGTTCTGATAGCAGGCGTTGGCGAAGGCCTGGATGTAGGGACGGATGTCGTTCATGTCGACGATCTCGTCGGTCAGGCCTGCCTTGGCGCAGAACTTCGGGCTGGACTTCTTGGCGTAGTCCTGGATCAGCGCGTTCATCTTGTCGATGGTGGGCTGCAGATCCTCGCCGGCCTTCTCTTCCTTCACGAGACGGCGGGCATACATGGCGGCCGCAGCGGTCTCGCCGTGCATGACGTAGATCTCGGTGGTAGCGGTGCCGATGGAGAAAGCGTTGTTGTCGTTGCCCTGCGGGCCGCCGAGGACGTAGTGCGCCGCGGCGGTGCCCTTGCGGAGCGTGATCTCCATCATCGGCAGCTTGCTGGACTGGATGGAGTAGATGAGGCTCTGGCCGAGGCCGAGGAGCTCAGCGCGCTCAGCGTCGTTGCCGACGTCGATACCGGTGGTATCCTGGACCCACAGCATCGGGATGCGGTCACGCGCGCAGAGGGTGACAAACTCGTTCATCTTGATGAGGCCCTGACGGTACAGCTTGCCGCCCACGCCCATCGCCTGGCCGTAGGTCGCCATCTTGTACTCGGGGTAGTTCATCAGCATGCCCTGATAGTTGGCGACAACGCCGACGAGCAGACCGTCGATCTTGGCAAGACCGGTGATCATCTCGGGGCCGTAGCCGTGCTTGTACTCCATGAACTCGGAGCCGTCGAAAAGACGCGCCAGAACTTCGACCATGTCGTAGGAGCGCTTCTGGTTGAACGGAACGATGCTGTAGAGGTCGTTGGCGTCGAACAGGGGCTCCTTGGGATCGTCGACGCGGAAGAACTCGGGATCGTAAGCGGGCAGCATGTCGATGTACTTGCGGATACCGGCGAGCACGCCCTCTTCATCGGCGTAGACCTCGCGGAAGAAGCCGGTCTCGCCATAGTGGATGGCGACAGTGCCGGGGATGTCGCTCTTGAGGTTCTTCTGCGCCTTGATGAGCGCCTCAGCAGCCTCCTTGTCGACATGGCCCTTGGGGCTCATACCGCCGACGATACCGGCGCCGCCGACTGCCATGTTGGCGTCCTGATGCGCGATCAGGATGGTCGGGGAGATGGAGTGATAGCCGCCGCCGGCGGGGTTCGTGCCGTAGATGCCGACGATGACGGGCACGCCCATCTGGTTGAGCTCGCTGTTGCGATAGAACGGCGTACCGCCGCCGCGGCGGTTGGGGTACACCTTCTCCTGCTCGTCGAGCTTAACGCCGGAGCAGTTCAGCACGTAAACGAGGGGGATGCGCAGGCGCTTGGCCGTGTCGCTGCCGCGCAGCAGGCTGTCGGCCTGACCGGGGACCCATGCGCCGGCGAGCTTCTTGTTGTCGCTGGCGATGATAACGGCCCACTTGCCGTCGATACGGCCGAGGCCCTTGACGATGCCGACGGAGCCGTTCTTGTTGTCCTCGGGGTTGTAGAGGCTGTTGAGGGGGCACCAGGTGCCTTCGTCAACAAGCTCCATAATGCGCTGCATCGCCGTCCACTGGCCGGACTCGTTCAGGGACTCGGTGCTGCGGCCGGCTTCAAGCGCGGCCTCGCGGATCTCATGGATCTCCTGCTCCACCGCCTGGATCTCGGCGGCGTTGTCCTCATGGAACGTGCCGAGTTCCTTGCCGATCACCGGCATATTCTGGAAATAAGAGGGCATGGAATATTCGCTCATATTTTGTTCTCCTTCTTATTGAAATAACAAATTACTTATCCTTGGGAACCTTGATGAATGCCTGACCCGGGTCGATCTCCTCACGGATGAGGCGGATGATCTCCGGAGAGGGGCCTTCCATCAGCTCGGCGCGGGAGACGTCGATCTCGAAGCCGGTGTTCTCCTGAACCATCTCGGGAGAGGAGAACGGATAGTAGTAAGCGAGGTACATGCGCTTGGTCTCTTCATCAAACTTCATGATGCCGAGGTCAGTGACGACCATCTGAGGACCGCGGTTGCCGGGCAGGCCCGCGCGTTCACGGCCGCCGGGGCCGTCCATCCAGCCGCAGGAGGTGATGTAGTCGACATGATCCATGAAGCGGCGCTTCTGGTGCTGCATCATGATGATGGTGTTGCAGTAGGTGGCAATGCCGTTGGCGCCGCCGGAACCGGTGAAACGGGTGGTGGGCTGCAGGTAGTCGCCCTTGCCGAAAATGCAGGTGGAGTTCACGTTGCCGTACGGGTCGATCTGCGCGCCGCCGATGAAGGCGACGAGACGATCCTCGTCGTGCAGCCACTCGTTGGCCTCAAAGCCGACGAAACGGATGTTGGGCCACTGCACGGCGCAGTGCGCCATAAAGCGGTTGTCGCCAACGCTGCGGGGGACCTCAATGGGGGCGCAGTCCATCAGGCCGCTCTCGACGATGGGGTGGCAGCTGGGGCAGACCGCGCGCTTGGCGAGCGATGCGCCGATCAGCGGCAGTCCCGTGCCGACGATGACGATCTGGTTTTCCTTAATGCTCTTTGCGATGGCATAAGCCTGCATTTCCTGCTTGGTATATTTCGTATAATCAGCCATTTTCCTTTTCCTCCCTTAGTGTGTGGTGGAATAGCCGAGGTGCGGCTCGTTCTTCAGGCGCATCAGGCGGCTGCCGCCGATCTTGTCGAGCAGCGCGGCCTGGTCGGCGCAGCTGTAGAC
The DNA here is from genome assembly GCA_934597535.1 of uncultured Oscillospiraceae bacterium. GTDB lineage: Bacteria > Bacillota > Clostridia > Oscillospirales > Oscillospiraceae > Hominicoprocola. The sequence continues at coordinate 4,248 of CAKTRT010000014.1, forward strand.
CCACTTTTCAAGGTAATCCTCGAACGTCTCGGGGATAAGCGTGCCGTCGGCGGCGGCCTTGGCGGCCTTGGCGGCGACCTCGGCGGCGGCGATCAGCTTTTCGTCGGCAGGCGCCTTCTCAAGGCTCTTGACGGCCTTCGCTGCGGCCTTGGCCAGCTGCTCGATCGCGTCGGTCTTGTCCTGATACTTGGAGGCCTTGTCGTACTCCTTCAGCGCCGCATCATCGTCGTCATAGTAGTCGTAGCACTGGGCGGGCCATGCGCCGTAGGGCGCCTTCACGACCGCCTGCACGCACTCGCCGAAGATGCGGGTCTTGGTCGGGTCGCGGCGGATGTACTCGTCGGAGACGATCTCCTCGCAGGTCACGATGGTCTTGCGCGCGGCGACCGCGATGTCGATGTCGTGGAACTCATCGCCCATGATGATGCAGGTGCCGTCGGGAGATGCCTGCTGCACGTGGATGAGCGCGGTGTCGATCTTGGGAACGGGCACGGCCACGACCTTCTGGCCGGGCACCATGGGGTTTTCGATCTCAACGCACTTGAGATCCTCCATCTTGGGCATTTCCTTGCGCTTTTCCTCGCTGATGCCCCAGAACTTCATCAGGCCGCTGCCCTGCATCAGGCGCACCGGCAGGAACGGAAGGCCGAGGGAAGCGGCGTGGAGCATAAGCATCAGCACGTCCTGCGAATAGTCCTCATAGGTGAGCTTGCCCTGCTCGATAAACGCGCGGAAACGGCGGGAAACGTTGGTATAGCCGGAGTTTGCGGTGTAGCAGTTGATGTACGCCGCCACGCGTCCCTCGCCGATGAGCATATCGACCTCGCCGCCGCCGGGGCCGGCGTAGACGATGAAGTCCTTCTGCCCCTGGCGCAGGATCTCGGAGACCGCCGCATAGGGCTTGCGGTTGGTGGTAAAGCCGCCGGTTGCGAGTACGTCGCCGTTTTCAACGTACTTGGCAATGGCATCGTGCAGTGACATGACCTTATTCAAGATAAAACCCTCCCTGAATTTTGATGATCGTATGTATCGCCAAAGAGCGGTCCTTGCATGGATTCCGTCAAAAATCCGTTCAAAGATGCTCATACAGGCTTCATCTTAGATTATAGTGGAACTCCGCCCTGAAATCAATGAAAATCGCTTTAGAAAGCGTAAAAAAACTGAACAAATTTTTTCATCCTTTTTTGTCGTATCCGTGTACGTTCCACGTTCCGCTTCCGGTCGGCGTCCCGCTTTTTGCAAGTTTTCCTGCATTTTCCCGCCGCTGCGCAAAAAAAGAAGCCGGAGGGTCTCCCCTCCGGCTCCCTTCATCGGTCTTATCTCTCCGCTGCGCCGCCGTTCATCGCGGCAAAGCGCTGCAGGATCACCGCAAGCTGCTCGCGCGTCACAAAGCTGCGGTACTGCTTGTTCCCCGCCCCGTCGCCGGCGATCAGCCCCGTCTCCTCCGCCCACGCTCTCGCTCCGGCGCTCCATGCCGCGCCCTCCTTCTGCGCGCGTTCGCGCAGATAGCTTTCCATCATCGCGTTGAATTCCTGCTGTGTCATCTCTTCCTCCTCATACAGCGGCATCGGCGGCGGATAGCGGCCCGCGCGCACCATCGCGCCCGTGTACGTTCCTCCCGCGTCCCACTGGAAATGCGGCCGGTCGGGAAAGCTCCGCCAGTCTCCGCCCCATGAAAATCCCACCCGCTTCCCCAGCTCTCCCATGCGCGCAAAAAACGCAGGATCGTCATACTCATGCCCCTTCTCATTTTTGCAGATGTCAAATGCCAGTCCTGCATTTTCTCCGTGGAACGACGGCGTCCGCGCTCCCGCGGCGGCATAGCCCCGCTCCGCAAGCCAGCGCTGATACGCCGCGTCGCGCACAGTCTCCGTCACCAGCGCGCGCAGACCCTCGCGCTCAGCAAGCGCAAGCAGCGTCCGGCAGTTCGCCTCCACATCCGCGCGCAGCGCGTCGATCTCCCTGCTGTGCCGCATTTACGTCTCCTCCTGCGGTTTCCCGTTCTGCGTGCCGAAGTAGAACGCGATCACCATCAGATACACCGTGTTGAACTCCTGTGTCACCTTGCCCTGCACCGTCAGCATGCAGAACGTCACCGTCAGGCAGATCGTCACAAGGCTTTTCACGCTCAGCAGATTTGCGATCCTTCTTTTCAGCTGCTCCATATCCTCACTCCTCGCAGTCTATCCTCCGGCAGGCCGCCTCGTAGACCACGCCGCCCGCCGTATTTTCCGCCTTTGCCTTTCCGTAGTAGCACGCCGCGCTCGTCCCATAGGCGCCCCATGCCGCCGTCACCATCGCTGCGACCCACGACAGCGTCCCGGCAAAGTCCGCCGTCACCGCCATTTTCGCCAGTGCAAAGCCCTCGCAGGTCGTATACAGCACGATCGCGCTCTCCATCACCAGCAGCAGCTTGGAAAAGCCCGTCTTTCTTTTTTTCACAGGCTCCCTCCTGTCATCAGCAGCGAGACCGCTGCGCCGACGAGCGCATACAGCGCCTTGTCGATCATCGCATCCCAGCGCTTTGCCGGCCGCTGCGTCATGCTCTTTACATCCGCCTTGATCTCCTTCACGTCGCGCTCCACGCCCATCTCCCTCGAAGAGAGCACCTCCACCGCCGTTACCAGCTTATTCAGATCCCGCTGCTGCTGTTCCAGCGTTTCGATGCGCCGCGTGTTTGCTCTCGCCCGCTGCTCCGTTTCGGCAAGCACCGTGTTTTTTTCCCGCTCCGTCATTCGTCCGCCACCGCCTTTTGAAAGCTTTCCCACGTGTGTCCCGCCGTCTCCGCGCCCCGCCACGTAAAGCGCTGCGTCTCGCATTCTCTCCACGTCAGAAAGCGGAAATAAAACTCCGTCAGCAGGTGGCACGGAATGATATCCAGGATGATGCTCTTCACCCTTGCAAATTCCTCCGGCACGCCCACCGTGTTCGGAAACCACACCTTGACCGTTCCCTTTTTCTCCGTCTCCTCCGCCAGCGCGCGGATACCGCAGCCGCTCAGAGCGGAATTGACCGCCTCCGGCGTAAAGCTGTCGGCGCTGATGCGTTCGAGCGCCGCAATGGCCTCGCGCCGCAGCGCGGTCGATACGTTCACCGGGCACTGGGCAAACAGCCGTTCCCTGCGCGTCAGCCCCTCGTCCTCCGCCGTCTGCACGATCCCCTCTCGCCCGGCGCGCTCAAGCGCGCTGCGCGCCCTGTCCAGCGCCTCTCCCGCCGCAAAAAGCTCGCTGCCGCTGAGCGAGCCGCGCTCCGTGCGATAAACGCGCATCGGTGCGATCAGCCAGCAGAGATACTCGTAGTGGCTCGTCATGCGCTCTCACCTGCCCCGATCTCCGTCAGCGTCACCGTGCCCAGCACCGGCAGCTCCGTCGCGTCCACCGCAATATCCGCCGCCGGCTCGAGCAGATGACAGTTCTTCACACCCTCCACGTTGTAGAGGATGCCCGCCAGCTCCGCCGTATACAGGCTCTCGCCCAGCCGCTCGCCGGTAAAATAGGCCAGCAGTGCCGCCTTTGCCGCCTCCGTGATCTCCTGCATCGTCCAGCCGGCCTCCGCCGCCAGCTCCGCACGCACGTTCACCGTCCTTTTCTTCGGCGCCTTGACCTGTACATCCACCGCGATCTCGCGTTTTTTGGCAAGCGCCGCTCTGATCTCCGCCAGCAGTGCATCCGACGGTGCGCCCGCATGTGTCGAAACATATACGTCCACCGTTCCGATCCCACGCGCGCGGCCCACGGCCTTCGCCGCCGCCACATCGGCAAATCCCATCGCCTCCTGCTCGTAAAAGGCCGCGTTCGCGCCGTTGGGCAGGCGCTTGAAGCTCGCAAGGATGCGCCCGCGCAGGCTCTCGTCGCTTTCCTCGTCGCTCCCGCCCGTAAAATCCTCGGGATTGCTGCACCGCGTCACCCCCACCGGATAGGCCGACAGGATGTGCGCCGCCTCCGCAATGACGTTGCCGTCCGCGCCCGCCTCCACGGCGCGCGCCGCAGCGTCCACATACTTTTCTCCCTTGCGCAGCACCGCATCCTCCGTCGTTTCAAAGCGCACGCCTGCCGCCGTCATCGCCACGCAGCCCTTTGCGATCGGATAGTCCGCCGCGGCCGCGCCGGAGGCGAAAAAGCGCAGCGTCCCCGCCGCCTTGGCCGCCGCAAGCCTTTCCAGCCCGCGTGTCTGGGCGTGGTAGTCCAGATACTCTCCCCGCGCCGTCTGCGGAAAGCTCTGATCCAGCACCCAGTCCGCCTGCGCCAGCAGCGCCTGCACCTCTGCCGCCAGCGCGTAAAGGCGCACCATCACATCGCACCCGTCGTTCGGCGTGAACCCCGCCTCGCCGGCAAAGGCCGCGCGCATTCTCTCATAGATCTCCTTCAACTCCTCCATCGTCTCTCACTCTCCTCCTATCGTCACGCGCAGCGCCGCGTTTTCCCTGCCGCTGCGCAGCGCAAGCTCCACCTCCAGCACGTCTTTCCCCTCGCGCACTGTCACGTCCTCCAGCGTCAGCCCCGGCTCGTCCGCCAGCGCCCCGGCAATGTACTGCTTGGCCGCGGCGGCGCGGCTCTCCGGCTTTTCCCGCCACAAAAGGTGCAGTCTGCTCCCCAGCTCCGGTATCAGCACAAAGCTCCCGCGCCGCACGCTCAGCTTGTAGAGCACGCGCATGAGCAGCTCCTCTCTTCCGTTCACGCGCACCAGTCCGCCCGCGCCATCGCTCATATAGTCGCCGTCTTTGATCTTCAGCTCCATCTCTCAGCCCCCCAGTCCGATATACGGCATCCCGTTCACAAAAAGCGCTCCGTTGATCTCGATATGCCCGTTGTTGCGCAGCACGATCTCCGTTCCGTCCCGGCCCGAGCGGATGCGCACCTCCCCGGGTTCCAGATCGCTCTCCTTCTTTTCCACCGCGCCCACGGCGTAGGCCTCCTCGCCGAACACGCCGCCGCGCACCACCAGCACCTCGCTGCCCTTGCGCGCCTTCCATTCAAAGCCCTCCGGGCCAACGGTCTTCACCTCGCGCTTTTCCCCGCTGCTGAACACCGCCGTCTCTTCTCCCTCGATCGTCACCGTGCCGTCCTGCGCCGAAGCCACATCCTGCATCTCGTGCCGTGTCAGTCTCCTTGATAGCCACATCGTCCTTCACTCCCTCTGCATCGTCACTTCGCTCGTCTCCCCGTCTTCGCCGAACTTTCTCTTCAGCTCGATCACACGGAAACTCCCGCTCACGCCGAGCCTCGTCTCCCGCACGTCCGCGTGGTCGCCCGGCATTGCCTCCAGCCTTCCCGCCGCCGTCACGCACAGCGTCTCCGCGCCCTCCTTCGATCGTTCGATCTGGTATTCGCCCGTGCAGCGCATCATCTGCCTGCCGCTGCGCGCCGGCACATAGAGCACTCTCCGGCTCCGTCCGCCGCGCGCGCAAAACGTTTTGTTGCGCACCGTCTGTTTTTCTCCCGCCTTCCGGTCCACCACCAGCGCCTCAGCGATCACGCCGTAGCGTCTGTCCCGGTAAGCGAGCGCCGTCACCGGCGTCTCCGCGTCGATCGTCACGCGCTTTCCCTCGTGCGCGTGCTTCAGCTCCAGCGTGCCGTCCCGGCAGAAGTGCGGCGTCAGCCCTGCATACAGCGCAGCAAAATCATGCACCGCCTTCCACTGGCTCGATCCGTTCGCCACGCGGTAGTCCGCCGTCTCCGCTTTGTCCCACGCCGTGCACGCCACACCCCAGCGCGAAACATGATTTTTGATGATCTCCTCCGTCGTCGCCTTCTCGTAGCTCACCGCCTCAGCCTCGCTGTCCAGCAGCAGCGCGGCCATGCCGCGCCCGCTCATCTCCAGCCGCATGCCTTTTTCGTCGCAGCGCGCCTCATACTCGTCGATCACCCCGGCAAACGCCGTCGCGCCGTCCTCCCGCGCCGTAAAGCGCACGCCCCGGTACAGCGTCTCCGCCATCGCCGCCTCATAGGGGCATTTCAGCGCAAAGCTGTCGCACGGCACGCTCCCCGTATAGGAAAACTCCCACTCCAGCAGCACCGGCAGCTCATACTCCGCGCCGTCGCAGGTCGTGATATAGCCTTTCATCACGGCAGCGCCACCTGCTCTCCCGCCGCGATCTCGTTCGGGTTGCGGATCTGTGGATTCACCGCCAGCAGTGCCGCCAGCGTCACGCCGTTTTCCCGTGCGATGCCCCACAGCGTGTCTCCGCGCCGCACGGTGCAGCTTCTCCGCGCCGCCGTCTGCACCGTCTGCGCCGCCGCGCCGCTGTTCACGCGGATCAGCGCCGTGCCGACGGGGTTCGCCTCCCAGAAGGCGAACCGATAGCGCACGTAATCCTCCAGCGGCTGCTGCGCCAGCTCCAGCGATACGAAATACGCCTGCGACGCCTGCCACACCGGATGCACCAGCAGTCCCGGTCCCCCGCCGTAAAACACCGTCGCCAGACGCTTGAACTCATCGTAGGCGCCCTCTCCCGCAAATACGCCCTCGCCCTCCATCACGCGGTAGCTCTGTCCCAGATCCTGCATCACGCATCGTCCGAACGGCACCTTCGCCGCCGCGATGCTGCGCCGGAACGCGATCGAATACGTCTCCGGATTGTGCGGCCATACATAGTCCTTGTACCGCATCGGCGCAAGTCTCATGCTCCTCTCTCCTCTCTCAGTAGTATAAAAAGCCTCCGTCATAGCGCCGCGCGTCGCGCTCAAGGCTCAGCGAGAGCAACTCCGCCGCGCCCGCCCGCTGCGCCGCCGGACGCATCAGTCCATCCGTTTCCCGCGCGGCGGCGGCATTTTCCTCCGCCGCCGCGCTTTTGGCAAGCTCCCGCGCCAGCCACGCCGCGCCCGTTTCCTCCCGCAAGGTCTCCGGCCGCTGCCAACCTCCCGTGCGCGCCGCCGTCATGCCCACCGGCTCCGCGCCCGTCTTCGTTCCGTCCTCTCCGCCTTTATCCCGCGTGCCGGCCAGCTTTTCCCGCATCCGTTGCACCGGCAGGCGCGCCGTCTCTTTGCCGGCGGATGCGCCGCTCTCCCGCGCGTCAGACAGCAGGAACGCCAGCCGCTTTTTCAGCGTCTCCTCCCTTGTGCGCCACAGCGTCTCGCCGCGTGCAAAGGCTCTTTCGATGTATGTCAGCATCTCTTTTCCCCCTTCATGCGCAGAAAGCGCTCCATGTCAAAGCTCGCGTTGCCGCCGCCCGCCATGTCGGCCAGCGGCGTCCCGCATGCAGAGCATCTCGCCTCCTCCGCCCGCGTCCTGCACGCGGGGCACAGCCGCTCAAGCGCCTCCTCGCGGTCGAGCATCTCGTGCATCAGGCAGTAGAGATAGTCTCCGTCCGTCATCTCCTGTGCGCGCTTCTCGCTCGGCAGCGCTCCGGCATATCGGAGCACGCGCCATTTCAGCCGCTCATAGGGCGCGTGCTCCAGGCTTTTTTTAGCGCTTCCACCGTTTCCCGCCCGTCCTCGCACGAGGGGTTCTCCTCTCCGTCAAGCCTTGCGTAGCGCTCTGTCAGCTCGTTGATCTGCCCGATGCTCAGCGCATTTTCCACATCCTCCGCGCTTGCAAACACCGCCTCTCCGCCGCGCACAAGGCACCGCTTCACCAGCGCCGCGTTCGCCCGCAGGGCGCGCTCCTCTTCGTTCCCGCAGTCAAGCTGTGCGATCTCGCGCCGCAGAGCAAGCGCTTCGCGGGCCGACAGCAGCCGCAGCGAGCACTCCATCTCTCCCACGCGCACCTTTGTCTCCTGCTCGCGGCCCAAAAATTTCAGCAGCGTCTCGTCCATCAGCCTGTGATCTCCATGCGCTTGCGCGCAATGATCGTCACCTTTTCCGCCGCGGGATCGCCCAGCCTGCCGGCTTCCTCAATGCTGCTCCAGCGGCACTGGGAATAGATGATGCGCTTGTCCGGCTTGCAGATCACGAGCGAAAAATCGTTCAGATCGTAGAAATTGATGCCGTCGCTCACCGCCTCCTCGGTCGCGTACAGTCTCGTCAGCTCCAGCGTATATTTGTTTGCCCCCGCAATGGTCGCCACCGGCTCGCTCTCGCCAAAGGCCTCGATCTCGCGGCTCGTGCGTGTGGCTCTGGTCGTGTAGCTCTGCACCACCGCCACCTTTTTGCCGTCCGCCTCCAGATAGATGTCGCTGCTCAGCGGCAGGATCGTCTTCGCCATATTTCTTTCCCTCCTTTTACACCGTGATGTGCGCCGTCAGATAGATGCGGTTCAGCCCGTGCGCCACCGTAAAGCTGAACTCCACAAGGCACACCGTCGGGTCGCTCTCCAGCGCCGTCACCTTCACGTCGCCGTACCCGTCCACGATCTCGCGCCCCTTCATTTCCTCCAGCTCCAGCACCACCTGCGAGCGGATGGCGCCGCGGCTCTGCGCGGTGTTCTTGCTGCGGGCAAAGCGTGCGCGCAGCGCGCTGCGGATCGTCGGGATCACCTCGTCCACGATCAAAATGGTCGTCAGCTCACGCCACGTCGTGTCCGCCGCCCCGCCGGTCGAGGTCCTTGTCGTAATGCCGCGCACCGGCGAGCATACGCCGCCCACTGCCTCCAGCGGCGTCACGCCGCCGCGCACCAGCTGGTCGATCTCGCTGTCGCTCAGGCGTCTGCTCACCGCGCCGATGCCGGCCAGCTCCGCGCCGTTCACCGGCACGGAGGGATCGTTTCCCGCCGCGATCACGCCTGCCACCGCCGCCGCGCCGAAGGCCGCGCTCAGTGCCGTGCCGTCCGTCAGCACGATGTCCGGCCCCACCAGCGTCACGCGTTCGCTGTTGATGGCCTTGGCGTGGCTCACCAGCTGCGCCGTCGTCTCGTTCGCGCCGCCCACGATCGCAATGCGCTCGCGGCGCAGCTTCGAGGCGTTTTCCACGCTCGTCTTCAGGCTCTGGTGCACCGCCGTCTCCGTGCTGTCGCACACCACGATGCTCACGCTCTCTTCCTCCTCCAGCGCCGCAAACGCGCTCGCGTAATCCGCCGCGCCGTTTCTCTCCTTACCCACGGCCACCGCTTTCACCGTGCCCGCGCCGTTTGCAAACAGCACGCGCAGCAGCGCGCTCATGCCGTTCGTGCCCTCCGCGTCCTCGCCGAAAAGCTCCTTTCCCTCCTCATAGGAGGTCAGCGTCTCAACGCTGTTGGTCGTCCCCTTCGCCGCAATGGCTGCCGCGCCCACGATCTTCGCCGCCGCGCGTGCGCTCACCACGCTCGATGCGTCGTAGGACGAATACACGCCCGGACGCTCATGGATCGCACTATTCATGCTCCTTCACCGTGCCTTTCAATACAAAATCGGTAAATACCGTCTCTTCCTCCGCCGTCTCTGCCACAAAGTACGCCCGGTACTCCGCCCGCGCGCACAGTCGGAACATACCGCTCGTCTTGTCCCATGCGGTCTCATCCCACTTCAGCGCTTCGAGCCGCAGCCCCTCCGGCAGCGCCGTCAGCATCGCCTGCGTGACCGTCTCCGCCGCCGTCTCGCAGCCCGCCGCGCCCAGCGTGCGCGGCGCGTATACGTCCAGCGACAGCGCCAGCGTCATCCGCCGCCCGTAGACCTCCACACTCTCCTGCGTTTCCTCGCTCACGCGCCTGCCGAGATAGTCCGTCAGCCCCGCGCCCTCGATGCGCGCCTCGCGCAGCCCCACCGCAGCCACAGCGCAGTCCCAGCGTTTCAGCCGCTCCTCGTCATAGGCGCCCACCGCTGCGCAGCCCGCATTCTCGATCGCTGCCGTCACCGCGCGCCTGACCTGTTTCATCGCCGTCATGCCGTTTCCTCCTTCAGCACAGCCCAGCGGTAAATGGCCGCCGCGCCCGCAAGCACCGCCGCCGTGTCGCGCACGATGTAGCGCTTTTCCCGGCAAAGCACATAGTCGCCCATGCCGATCTCCGCATCCGCCGGCCCGAGATAGCGCCAGATGTGTCCGTCCGCCGCGCCCAGCGGCGTCGCGTCAAAGGGTTCCTCCCCCGTCTCGCGCATCATCGGCTGGATAAAGGCCTTCACCGCCTCTTTTTCCTCCCCGCGGCAGATCGCCGCCGCAAGCCCATAGCGCGCAAAGGCCTCATCCAGCGCCTGTTTCATCCCTGAACTCCGCAAAAGTAGAACCCTCCGTCCTTTGTGTACGGGCGCATCAGCGCCCACGCCTGCTCGCGCATCTGCGCAAGCCCGTTGCCGCCCTCGCCGGCAGTACGCTTTGTCAGCGTCACGTCGCCCGCGCGCAGGGAGGATAATTCCTCCCCGCCCGCTCTCGCGCTCTCCAGCGCCGCCGCTGCCAAAAACGCCCCCGCGCACACGAACGCGCTCCGGCATTCCTCTTTTGTCACGTCCGCGCGCAGCGCGCGCTCAAGGATCATCTCCTGCGCGCTGCAGATCATCTTCAGCAGCTCCCCCTCGCTCTCGTCCGCTCCCGTCAGCATGCGGGCGGCCGAGAGGATCTGCTCGCCGATCGTCATCGTCTCATCCATTTCTGTCTCTCCCTGCTCACTTGAGCTTGAGAACCTTCGACGCCTCCTGATACGGCTTGGCAAAGCCCGAGATGCTCGTAATGGCCGCGCGCTCGAGCTGTCGGTCGATCAGCTTGTCGTACTCCACCGTCACCTCGCTGCCGCAGATGCGCTCAAGCGCATAGCTTCTGTCCAGGCCGATGATCGTCTCCGCCGGCACCGCGCTCGTGCGCAGCAGCTTTGCGCCAAGCGGGGTCGCAAGCGTGCCCGTGCCCTGGAAGTTCAGTCCCGTCAGCGGATTCTGGAACTCCGAAAGCTTAAGCATCTTGAGCATCATGTCGCTGCCCATCAGCAGCGTGTTCATCGTGTAGGGGTCGAACTGCGACCAGAAGCCCAGCAGCGCGTCGTAGCTCAGCGTGCCCTTCGTGCCGCCGATGCCTGCGTCGCCGATGGTATAGCTCGTCGCCGCGTTGTTGTTGCCGTCGCCGTTCATCAGCACGTCGATGGCGTCCTTTAAGTGCATGCGCGCGATGTACGCGCCGATCTGGCGCAGCGTCACGGAAAAGAGGTCCAGTCTCTGGAAGCGGATGGCCTCGTAGGATGCCACCAGCATTCTGCCGCGCTTGTGGAGCTTCACAAGGTTCTCCTGCGTGCGGATGCTGGTCGTTGGGATGCACGCGCCCTCCTCCACGCGCTTGAGCTCCTTGTCGTCGTCCGTCGGAACGGACGCGATGGAGCGGTAGTCCATGCCGTCAAAATTTGTCACCGTCGCGGTGATGTCGGGCAGGATATCGCTCTCCATACCCTGACGCACCACGCGCGAGACGAACTCGGGAAACAGCACGGACGACTCGCTCGTGTGGAAGAATTTCTCCACCATGTCGCTGCCCGCGCCCTTGACGTGGATGTCGAAGCGCTTGAGCTGGCGCTGGAAGGCGTCCAGCCCCTCAAGCGCCGTGCCCTTGTAGCTCTCGCTCGGGTCGAGCGATTCAAGCACCCTTGCAAAGCTTCTGCCGCTCTGCCCATACATGCCCTTTTCGAGCTTTACATTTTCATACTGATACGCCATTGTTTTTTCCTCCTTAAAGCTTGATGACGGCCTTGCCCGCCGCACTGTCCACACTCAGCACAAGATAGCTGCTGCCGCTCTGGCTGTTGCCCGGCTTGCTCACGCCGCCCGATCCGTCCGCCACTAACTCCGCATAGCCCGCTGCGGGCGCCGTGCCGCTGTACTTCACCTCGGCAAGGCCGCCCAGCTGCACCGCGCAGGCCTTGCCGTCATGCGCGACGGCGCGCACCACACCGCAGAAGCCGTCGCCCGCCGTGCACTTGCCCACCGTGCCGTTCGCGCTCACCTTCACAATGTCGCCCTCGCCGACCGCGCCGCAGCCAAACGTCGCGCACCATTCGCCGATGCCCTGATAAGAAATGCTCATTTTGTTCCTCCTGATTTGATGTTCTATTCAAAAAGCGCCGCTGCTTTTTGTCCTTTTTCACACGCGGAAGTCGTTTTCGTCCTCTGCCGCCTTTTTCTTCTCGCCGTAGGAAAGCTGCGTGCGCAGCCCCAGCGCTCTTGCGGCGCGTCCCCGGTAAATGCGCTCCATCGTCTTCAGCTCGCTCTCGTCGAGCTTTTCCACCAGCGTCTCAATCACCATTCCGTCCGCATCCTTTTCCGCCGCCAGCATCCAGCGCTTCACCTCGCCGCGCAGCGCGTCAAGATAGCTCCTGCCCAGCGCCGCCTGCTTTTCCAGTCTCTCCAGCTCCCTGCGGTTCGCCTGCGATCCGCGCTTGCGCACCAGCGCCTGCAGCGTTCCGTCCTCTCCGCCGCCGCGGCGCTTCAAAACGCCCGCCCTCGGCTGTGCCGGCACGGCTACAAAGCTCCATTCATAAGCGTCCTGTGCGCCCAGCAGCTCCGCGCAGCAGAGCTTTCCGCCGTAGCGCTTTCCCATCTCGTGCGCGCATGTCCCAGCCTCCTGCCCGCAGATCGAGCACGCGCGGCGCGACACGCTGCATCCCACGCTCACCTCTTTTTTGATGCCGCCCTCGATCTCGGCGATCAGCGTCTCGTTCCCCTCGCGCAGCATATAGGCCCAGCCCTTGAGATAGCAGCGGCCCTCGCCCGTCTCCGTTTCGCCGTCCTCCTCCGCGATCTCCGTGCGGTAAATGCGCGCCGCCTGTCCCTTCGCCGTCCACTCGTGGTCAAAAATACCGCTCTTGCCCACAAACAGCTCTGCAAGCTCCTCCAGCGTCGCGCGCGGAAAGCGCTCGCCGTCCCGGTCCACCTCGTTGTCGCACAGCCGCACGGCAAAGGTGTAGACCTCGCCCTCCGTCAGCTCGCGCTTTGCGAACCGGTTGATGATCGCAAGCTCCCCGCCTGCCGCCGTACCGTTTTGAAGGCCCGGCGCCTCTTTTTTCACTTCCATGCTCAGTTCTCCTCCGCTCCGTCGTTTTCGATCTTCAGCTTTCTCGCCTGCTGCAGGTAGAGCGCCGCCTTGGCCTCCTCCAACTCGTCCTGCAGGTTGATGTCCTCCCAGTCCACCGCCGCGCGGCAGCCGTAGCCGTTCAGCCGCAGCCACAGCGTGCAGATGCGCTCCACCACGGGCGTGAGCGTGCGCCGCAGCGCCGTGATCTCGCTTGTCAGCATGTCCGCCTGCTGCGCGCTCATCCGCTCGGTCGATGACCAGCTCAGCCCCAGCAGAAACGGCGGCAGCCCCGTCTTCGCCACCAGCTGCTCCAGGATCTGCCGCACCGGCGTCCCGCTGTCAAGGATCTGGTTGTCCGCGCCGATGGCCCTGATCGACACGTCGCCCACCGATACAAAGTCCCGCACGCTGCCGTTCCCGCTCTCCTGCATTGCCCGTGACCATTCCTCCGCGATCTGTTCGGCGCGTTCCTGCGCCGCCGTGCGGTCCATCTCGCCGTCCTGCGGCTTATAGGTCACGGCAAAGCGCACATTGCCGCAGCGCTCCCAGTTTTTGCCCATCGCGTCGTAGATCTTCAGCAGCAGTCCCGTCAGATACGGCATCGACCGCAGCAGCGACACGCCGTATGGGTGCTCCGCCTCCGGATTCAGCGGTGTGAACAGCAGCAGCTCCTGATGTTTCAGCGGCACGCTGCGCCCGCGTCCGTCGCGCACGCAGATCGCAAAGTCCAGCGGGCTGTCTCCCTCGCACACCTCCGCCTGCTCCGCATCCGCGCACAGAATGGCCGCGATGCCGCGCCCCTCCGCGTCCGGCACGATCTCTCCCAGTGCCCGTCCGCAGGTGAGCAGCGAATCGAGATAGCAGTCCAGGAATGCATTGATCCCCCGCTGCCCTCTTCCCGCGTTCACCGTCTGCAAAAAGCGCTCCAGCTCCTGCTGCGCCCTTTTGTCGCTGCAGCTCACGCGCACGCCGCCCGTCAGCCGGACGAGCTTGCATACCGCCGCGTCCACCACCGGCACCGCCTCGCGCACCGCGCGGTAGAGCGCCGTCTCTCCGTCCCGCAGCGGCACATAGTTCTCCAGCATTCCGAAGGCCTGCCGCCTGCCCCCGCGCAGCTGCACGGCGGCCTCGCCGCCCGTGCTCCTTTTCGGCTGCTCCTTTTTCATTCGTCCCTCTCCTTTTCCGTTTTTTCAGCGCGCCGCGCGCTCTACCGCGCGCATCGCAGCGCCTCCGCCGCGCCCCTTCCCCGCAATCGACATGGCGAAGTACCGCATCTCGTCCATCGCGTGGTCTTTTTCCTTTCTCGGCCGGTCGCGTCCCGTCCCGCCGTCCTCCCAGCAGTACTGCGCGATCTCCGCAAGGCAGCTTTCGCAGCCCTCGCAGATCACGATCCTTCGCTGCTTCAAGAGGTTCGCCGTCACGCGGATGCCGTCCGCCACGTCGTTGTCCGCCCTGCTCACCGGAAAGCCCGCGCGCCGCACTGCCTCGATAAAGCTCGCGGCCGACGGGTCGATCACGACCCGCTCCACCGTCTCTCCCGCCGCAAAGACCTTCAGATCCTCCACATACTCCGCGTCCGTTTTCTGCCGGCCCTCTCTGCGCGAATCGTAGTAGTATTCCTTCACGCGGTACCACACGCCGTCCTTCCGTGCCCACAGCCCGAAGCTCGCCGGGTTCACCGTTCCGTAGTCGATGGAGATTCTCACCCGCTCCCACGGTCTTTCCGGCGCGCCGGCGCAATACTCCTCCGGCGTGAAGAAGTCATAGATCAGTCCCTTTGCCGCCGTCCACTCGCCCAGCACGAAGCGCCGGTAAAACGTCCCGCTGTACATCCGCTCATACCTTGCCCGCACGCGCGGCGAGAGCGAGGGATTGTCCTCCATCGTAAAGTGCAGGTACAGCGCCCCGCGCTCCTCCGCGCGCAGGACCCACTCGCGGTAGAACCAGTGCTGCGGCCCCTCCGGATTGCATGAGAACCACAGCCTGCTCCCCGCCACGCTGCACCGCGCGCCCGCCTGCTCCACGAACGACCGCGGCATCAGCGCCGCCTCGTCGAACAGCACGCCCGCCAGCGTTACGCCCTGAATGAGCGCCGCGCTCCCCTCGTCCCGTCCGCCAAAGAGGTAGAACCGGTTCTCCCGTCCTCCCCGCCGCACCACAAGGGCATTCTCGCTCCGTTTTTCCTCGCAGGCGAAGCCCAGCCCCGTCAGCCACGGCACGATCTCCCGCACCACGTTGCGCCGCAGCGCCGTCACCGTCTTCCCGCACAGCGCGAACTGCCTGCCGTCAAAGCAGCGCATCGCCCACAGAAAAAATCCGATCCCCAGCGCCAGCGTTTTCCCGCTGCGCACCGCTCCGTCGCAGACGATCGCGTCATATGCGCGGTATTTCGGCTGCGCCCACCACGTCATCGCCAGCTTCTGCTTTGCGGAAAAGCGCCTCACCATGCCGGATGCGCCCCCTCCTCTCCCGCCTCCTCCAGCGCGCGGAAGAACGCCTCCGTTTCATCCCCGCCGCCGCTGCCCAGCATCTCGTACAGCGCGCCCAGCGCCTTCACGCGGTCGATGAATTTGACCTCCACCGTGCCGTTGCTGTTTCTTTTAAACTCCGCCACCGCCGAAAGATCCATTCGCCGGATGCGCTGCGGCGTCGCCGTCTCCAGATATGCCAGCTCCACGCCGCGGTTCACGCGGCCGAACGCCAGCGCGCCGAGCGCGCGGATCACGTCCTCGCGGCCGATCTCTTTTTTCGCCATGCCGTTTCCTCCTTTCTCGTTTCACCCATAGTCTCCCGTCCCGCGTTTGTTGCACGTTTCTATGCACCATTCCGAAAATTTTTTTCTTTTCGCCGTCTCTGCACCGTCGCGGCCTTGCGATCCCCGCGCCCCTGCGGGCGCGCCGATCGCGCCGCTTCCTCGAAAACGGCTCGCTTCCTCCGCCCCCGGCGGCGCTTCGCCGTCTCTGCACCGT
This sequence comes from uncultured Oscillospiraceae bacterium, assembly GCA_934597535.1. Taxonomy (GTDB): domain Bacteria; phylum Bacillota; class Clostridia; order Oscillospirales; family Oscillospiraceae; genus Hominicoprocola. Next base: position 20,050 of record CAKTRT010000014.1, read on the forward strand.
CGCGGCCTTGCGATCCCCGTGCCCCTGCGGGCACGCCGATTGCGCCGCTTCCTCGAAAACGGCTCGCTTCCTCCGCCCCCGGCGGCGCTTCGCCGTTTTCCTGCGCGCAAAAAAGAGCCGGAGCGCAGGCCCTTTCGACCTGTGCTCCGGCTCTCTGCCGTTTTCCGGTTTCTGTTTGCTTATCGCTCCAGCAGCGCTCTCAGTTCCTGCGCATCCGCCGCGATCTCCGACGCGCCCGCCGCGATGAGCTGTTCTCTGTCGCGGAAGCCCCAGCACACCGAGATGCACGCGATCCCCGCGTTTTTCGCCGTCTCGATGTCCACTTCGCTGTCTCCCACATACACCGCGCGCGATTTTTCCGCGCCCAGCGCCTTCAGCGCATCGTTCACCATGTCCGGCGCAGGCTTGCGCCGCCGCTGCGCCGTCTCGCCCATCGCCGTGTCGGCCAGCGTCCCGAAGTGCTGCGCCACCAGCGGCCTGACCGCCTCGTCCGGCTTGTTCGATACCACCGCAATGCGCCAGCCCTCCTCCTTCAGCCGCCGCATCAGCTCCGCAATGCCCGCATAGGGCTTTGTTTTGATCTGGCAGTGCGCGGCGTAATAGGGCTTGTAGAGTGCCAGCGCGCGCTGCACCGTCCGCTCATCCGCGCCCGTGCCCAGCGCGCGGCGCATCTGCATCTCCGCCCCGTTGCCCACGAACCGCCGCATCTCCGCAAGCGTCCGCTCGGGATAGCCCAGCTCGCGCAGCGTGTGGTTCGCCGCGTCCAGAATATCCTCCAGCGTATCGAGCAGCGTCCCGTCCAGATCAAAAAGCACCGTATCAAATCGCATCATTTTCCCTCGCTTCGTTTCTGTCGTTTCCGCCTTATTATAGCCGCCGGCGCGGCGAAACGCAAGGCATTTGCGCGCCCGCACTTGCTATTTGATAAAATTCGTGCTATTCTGCTATATTAGGAATCGAATCGACTTCCCCCGAAAAAGGAGAACCGCCATGAAGCTCAACAACAAGCGCACCATGCTCGTTGGTCTTGCCTTCCTCTCCATCTGCGCCTTCTGGCAGATGTACGACACTGTCATCCCCAAGATCCTGACCGAGACGTTCCACCTTGACGAAACACTCTCCGGCGCGATCATGGCGGCGGACAATGTGCTTGCACTGTTCCTGCTGCCGTTTTTCGGCGCGCTGAGCGACCGGACGAACACCAAGCTCGGCCGCCGCATGCCCTATATCCTCTCCGGCACGGCGCTGGCCGTGGTGCTGATGAACCTCCTGCCGACGTTTGACAACGCCTATGCCGAGAGCGCAAGCGCCACCAAGCTCGCGATGTTCGTCATCACGCTCGGCCTTCTGCTCATCGCCATGGGCACTTACCGTTCCCCCGCCGTTGCCCTGATGCCGGATGTCACCCCCAAGCCCCTCCGCTCGCGGGCCAACGCCATCATCAATCTCATGGGCGCGGCCGGCGGCATTCTGTATCTGATCGTGGCAGCGGTGCTCTACCCCAACAGCAAGCTCGAAGGGCTGACGCACGTGAACTACCAACCGCTTTTTGTCGTCGTGTCGGTGCTGATGACGGTTTCGGTCATCGTGCTGTACTTCACGACAAACGAGCCGAAGCTCGCGGCGGCGGAGAAGGAATACGAGGCCGAGCATCCAGAGCAGCAGCTCGTGGAGGAGGAGCCGGACGGCAGTGAGGAGCTGCCCAAAGAAGTCAAGCGCAGCCTTGTGATGCTGCTGAACTCGATCGCGCTGTGGTACATCGGCTACAACGCCGTCACCACATGGTGGTCCACCTACGTCGCGCGCGTGATGGGTCAGGGGCTTGGCGGCGCGTCGAAGTGCCTGCTCATCGCCACCGGCGGCGCCATCGTCTCCTATATCCCCATCGGCCAGCTCGCCTCAAGGATCGGCCGCAAAAAGACCATCTGCGGCGGCGTGATCCTGCTCGCCTCCTGCTTTCTGGCGGGATACTTCCTCACCACGCGCTTTGACGCCATCAACGGCGTGATGTTCGTGATCTTTGCGCTCGTCGGCCTTGCGTGGGCAGCCATCAATGTCAACTCGCTCCCCATGGTCGTTGAAATGTGCAAGGGCAGCGACATCGGTAAATTTACCGGCTACTACTACACCTTTTCCATGGCAGCGCAGGTCGTCACGCCCATCCTCTCCGGCTGGCTTTTGAAGCGCGTCGGCTACGAAACGCTCTTCCCCTACGCGGCGTTCTTCGTGGCCTGCAGCTTTGTCACCATGCTCTTCGTCCGCCACGGCGATGTTCGCGCCGAAGCGAAGACCGGCCTTGCCGCCTTCGAGGATATGGACACCGACTGATCCCCCGGCCGGCCCATGCCGATCGCATTTTGTGATACGCTATGAAGATTCTGCTTTTTGTTATCATTCTCTGTCTCCTCCCCGCGCTCGCCGGATGCTTTATGCTCCGCGTGCGGCGCGGGCAGGACGCCATGGCTCCGCTGCGAAAATTCCGCTACGCGCACCGCGGCCTGTATGACCCCGACGCCGGCGTGCCCGAAAATTCCCTCCCTGCTTTTTCCCGTGCCATCACGCACGGCTTTGGCGCGGAGCTGGACGTGCACCTGCTGCGCGACGGCTCGCTCGCCGTCTTTCACGACAGCGCCCTTGCGCGCATGACCGGCCGCGGCGGGTATCTGGAAGATCTGAGCGCGCCGGAGCTTTCCGCCTGCTTTCTCGGCGGCACGCAGGAGAGCATCCCTGAATTTCGGGACGTTCTCTCCCTTTTCGAGGGCACAGGTCTTCCCCTCATCGTCGAGCTCAAGAGCTTCCGCGGCAACTGCGCGGCGCTGTGCGCGCGCACGATGGCGGAGCTGGATCGTTTCCATGTGCCCTACTGCGTCGAATCCTTCGATCCCCGCTGCGTCCGCTGGCTCCGCAAGCACCGTCCCGAAGTCATCCGCGGCCAGCTCTCGTCGGACTTCACGCGCGACCGCACCGGCAACGGCCCCGTGATGGACTTTCTCGCGGCAAAGCTGCTGCTGAATTTCTACAGCCGCCCCGACTTTATCGCCTACCATTTTGAAGACCGCCGCCGCGCGCCGCTGCGTCTCTGCCAGAAGCGCGGCGCCCAGCTCGTCTACTGGACCATCCGCTCGCGGCAGGATCTCGACACGGCGGAACGCGAGGGCGCGATCCCCATCTTTGAGCATTTTCTACCCTGAGAGGGTTTTTTACCGGAAGATTTGGAAGAAAAGAAGCAAAAAACCGGAAAGGAACAGACTTTATGTCAGAACAGAAAAGGCGCTGGGGCGACCGGCGCGACGCAGTGCTGCTGCGGGATGTGGATTCGCTGCACTTTATCATGGGCATCATCTATCCCAACCGCGCGGACAACGAGGCCTATATCGCCGAGCGCGTGGATCTGGGGCCCATCAAGGACTACATTGCGACGAAAAACTACGAGGGCATCCCGTTCAAGTACACGTTTTTCCACGTGATCCTGACGGCGCTTGTCAAAACCGTCACGCTGCGCCCCAAGCTCAACCGTTTTTACGCGAACGAAAACTACTATCAGCGCAACAAGGTGACGGCGGGCTTCATCATCAAAAAGGAATTTTCCGACGGCAGCGAGGAGGCCGTGGCGCTGCTGGAGGCCAAGCCGGACGCAACGATCGACACCATCCACGAGGAGATCCACAGAGAGGTCGCCTCCTGCCGCGAGCAGAAGAAGGTCAACACGACCGACAACAGCATGAACATCCTCAATAAGATGCCGCGCTTTTTGGCTAAGGCGGCGATCCACTTCATCCGTTGGCTCGACAAGCACGGCTGGTGCCCTGATTTCCTCATCGGAAAGGATCCGAACTACAGCTCGGTCTTTCTCTCCAACCTCGGCTCCATCCGCTTAAAGAGCGGTTACCATCACCTGACGAACTGGGGCACGAGCTCGCTGTTCTGCATCATCGGCGAAAAGAAGTGGACGCCGGTGTACGACGAGCACGGTCTGGTCGAGATGCGCGAGACAGTGGATCTCGGCCTTACCGTGGACGAGCGCATTGCCGACGGCTTCTATTACGCAAAGAGCGTGCGCCTTTTCAAATACCTTTTGGAGCACCCCGTGCTTTTGGAAAAACCGCTTTCGGAGGAAGCAGACTATGAATGACACCATCGTAAAAACCCCATGGAAGGATTATCTCGGCGAAGTGCCGATGCACCTCGACTATTTTGACGGCTCGATGTTCGAGGCTGTGGAGAACATCGCCAAAAAATATCCCAACTACACCGCCTTCACCTTTATGGGCAAATCGACCTCCTATCGCCGCCTCATTCAGGAAACGGAGCAGTGCGCCAAGGCGCTCAAGACCATCGGCGTGCGCGAGGGTGATAAGGTGACCATCGCCATGCCAAACTGCCCGCAAGCCATCTATATGTTCTATGCCGTCAACCTCGTCGGCGCAGTGGCGAACATGATCCACCCGCTCTCGGCGGAAAAGGAGATCGAGTTCTATCTCAACGCCTCGGAGAGCGTCGCCGCCGTCACGCTCGACCAGTTCTACAACAAATTCGAGCGCATCCGCGAAAACACCAAGGTCGTCAACATGATCATCGCCAGCGTGCGCGACGAACTGTCCCCGCCCATCAAGGCCGGCTATATGCTCACCGAGGGCCGCAAGATCGAGAAGATCCCCGAGGACGCGCCGGTCATCATGTGGAAGGACTTCATGCGCCTGTCCCGCTCCTGCTACTACAAGACCTATAAGGTCAAGCGCGTGGGCGCCGACCCCGCCGTCATTCTCTACTCCGGCGGCACGACCGGCACGACGAAGGGCATCGTGCTGACGAACAAGAACTTCAACGCCCTCGGCCAGCAGGTCATCGCGGCAAACCCGATGTTCCGCCCCGGCGACCGCATGCTCGCGGCAATGCCGCTGTTCCACGGCTTCGGTCTCGGCGTGTGCGTGCACACGATGCTCTCGCAGGGCGGCCGCTGCATCCTGATCCCGCGCTTTACGGCCAAGAGCTACGCCAAGCAGATCGTGAAGTACAGGTGCAACTTTATTGCCGGCGTGCCGACGCTCTACGAGGCGCTGCTCCGTCTTCCCAGCATGGACGGCGCGGACCTGAGCTCGCTCAAGGGCGTCTTCTCCGGCGGCGACAGTCTGTCGATCGAGCTGAAGAAGAAGTTCGACAAATTCCTCTACGACCACAAGGCCTCCATTCAGGTGCGCGAGGGCTACGGCACGACCGAGACGGTCACGGCCTGCTGCCTGACGCCGCCGCA
>CAKTRT010000015.1 GCA_934597535.1 uncultured Oscillospiraceae bacterium
CGAACGTGGCGGTGCTAAACTCCACGGTATAAAGGCAGAATAGGATCGAAGCGGGGGTACCCCCGCTTCCCGTAGGGTCACCCTAAAGTTGTAATTGCTGTGCCCAAGCCAGGTTTGAATATCCTTGAGCGAGTAGCCGAGATACAGCATGATCGTCGCACAGGAGTGCCTCAAGTCGCGAAAGCGAATCGGGCGCAATCCATACTTATTGAGGATCTGTGCAAATTTGCTGGTCACATAGTCAGGCTGAATCAGCGTGCCCAACTGATCGACGCAGACAAAATCTAAGTAGCGCGTGTCATAGCAATTCCCGCAAAGAGTTCTTTGTTGCTGCTGCGCATTCCAGATCATCATCAGATAGTTTTGCGTGTAAGGGCACAGAGGGAGCGTTCGCATGCTGGTGTCGGTCTTTGTTGTATGCTCGCGTACAACGGCAACGATACCTTCTTCATGCTTTTCGCGGACTACCGTTGTCGTGATGCTCAGAGTCCCCTGCGAAAAATCAATAGAGCTCCAACGCAAGCCGAGAATTTCAGAGCGCCGCAGGCCATAAAAAGCAGCCAGAAAAATTGGAACAGCAATGGGCTCATTCTGCGTACAGGAAAGAAGCGAGGCGATTTCCTGAATGGTGTACGGTTCTGCCCCCTGATAGCGCACGTGTGCAGGTTTATCCGCAAAATCTGCAACGTTTTCTTTGATGTACCTGTGCTTGACGCCCCATTGCAGCGCGGTACGCATCATGGCGTGGTGTTTGATGACGCTGTTGGGACTGAGACCTCTGGCAACCTTGAAGGCGTAGTAGTCCTCTAGATCACCGGCGGTCAGTTTACTGACGGTGATACCCCTGAGATCAAAGTACGGGCGAATGTGCGTATTCAGAATATTGAGGTACTGATCATAGGTTGTTTGTGCAATGTTCGGACGATTTGCCTCCAGCCACTTAGCAACGTGCTGAGAGAACAATAAGTTCATCGGCTCAATGGATTCAAAGCCTTGATACTGCACAACCAATTCGTTAAGCATCGCTTCGGCTCTGCGCTTGTTGTCTTTAATGCTGAGATTCAGAGGAATCCATTTCTGCACACGCTGGCCAGAGGAATCCTTGAAGTTCAGGACAGCGTAGTATTTTTCACTTTTGATTTGTAAGCTGCCTGTCATTTGTGATTCTCCTCTCTATTACGGAGGAACCCAATTACAGCACTTTTAGGAATGTGATAAATGCGTCCTTTTTGCACCGCGAAGAGTTTTCCGCTAGAAATCTGTTTGCACACGCTGACACGGCTGATTCCGAGAATTTCACCGACCTGCCGGACAGTTAACAGATCGGGCAGCTCGGTATTTTTTAAGGTTTCAATTGCACTGAGGTCGATTTGAAGTTGCATAGGATGTTTTTCCTTTCTTTTAGATTACTGCCCTGTTTTTTAAGTTGTAAAAAGATAAAATCCCCTGTCCGCCGGACAGGGGATTCTAGTGTTTATTGCTCAAGCATCCATTGCGTTTTATGTTCTTTTCCACGCTGCTGTGCGCGAATGTGATAAGGAATTCCCAGTTCTGCAAAACAGACGTTCAATTTTTTCAGACCAATCGATTTTTCGGGGTATGTTTTGTAGCGACTCTGTTCTTTCCTTAGTTTTTGAGGGGGGGATTGGAAATTGCAACAAGAGATCAAGGCACTTTCGGGAAAAGGTAAACTGATCATCTTTTTCAATCCATACGCCACTGGAACAATGTGCAAAATCTCGGTATCAAATTATGAAGAGCAAAGGTTATCCCAAAGATACCTGCATAAATCACGGGATCGGAGGATTCTTTTTAGGGGTCATCTGGCTGATCGTCGATTTATTTATGTGCAGTTATGCGATGACGCAAGTGGTACAAAATCAGAGCGGCGCTGATGAACTGAAGAAATACAAGGAGCTTCTGGATGACGGCGTAATCACAGAGTCTGAATTTCTGGAAAAAAAGAGCAGCTGTTGAAATCGCTGTAAGACGTTTGAACATGGTCGGGAAATCGGCATTCGCGCGGAAATGCGCGGCGATCCTGTGCAGCGCATCAGAAGAAAAAGCAAAACCGCTTCCGGGATCAATTTGATCCCGGAAGCGGTTTTTACTCAGCTATACCGGCGCGCCATCGCGCGAGGAATCGTTTACTTTCTTCTGTCGAGGAGGACGCTGAGCTGGCGGTAGAGATCGCGCTTGATGGCAGGGGGGATGCACGCCTCCTTGATCGGCATGGCAAGTTTCTTCAGCTCCTGCTGGGCGCTTGCGACCACCTCTTCGTCAGAAGCGCCGCTGTCGAGTGCCTTCGCCGTCTCCTCCAGCACCACCGGATGCGGCGCCACCGCGCCCGCAACGATCTTTGCCGCCTTCCCTCCGCCGCAGCAGAGGGCAAAGTTGATCAGCGGGAAGTCGATCGTCGTGCGCATCGCGTACTTGTAGAAGCCGCTCCAGCCGCCCTCCGCCGTCGCCGGGACGATGAAGCGCGTGACCAGAATGGGCAGATGCTCGTGGCAGGAAAGACCGTTCGTTACGCTGTGGTGCGCGACAAGCGCCTCCACGCTCGTGCGCTGCGTCTCGCCGTTTTCAATGTACTCCACCTCCGCGCCGTGCGCGATCAGAGCCGTGGCAACGTCGGAGTAATAGATCGCGCGGCACACCGGGGAGTTCGGGATCTGGTGGCAGATGCTGCCGCCGGTCTTGAAGCAGTAGGCAAGACCCCCGCGCCACAGATGCGACTGGTTGAAGTACAGGCAGCGGCGATCCTGCATGATGTTGCCGCCGATCGTCGCAATGCTGCGGATCTGCGGAGACGCCGTCAGCGACGCCGCCTGCGCCACGGCGGCGCAGCGCGCGTTCACAAGCTCGCTTTCGGCAAGCTCCGTCAGCGTCACGCCCGACCCGATGATCACGCTGCCGTCCTGCTCGCGCAGCTCATGCAGCTCCGGAACGTTTCTGAGAAAAACGAAGTCTTTGTCGTCGCGTACCTCGTTCTTCAGCAGCGGCATGATGTCCGTGCCGCCGCCGATATACGTCGGATGCTCCGACGTGACCGTCTCTTTCAGGCTTGTTAGGATCTGTCCGCTCATCTCACGTTCCCCCTCTCAGTCGGCAGAATGACAAACTTATCGCACAGCGGCAGGCTGTTGATCTCCACGCCGCTCGCGTGACGCACCGCGTTGACGATCGCCGGTGCAATCGGCACCGTCGCCAGCTCGCCCACGCTCTTCGCTCCCTGCGGGCCGTAGGGGTCGTAGCTCGACACCATGTCCACGTGCGTGTGCGGCATATCGCCCATCTGCGGGATGCGGTAATGCAGGAAGTCGGTGGAAAGCGTCCTGCGAGAGCGCGGGTTGATCTCCATGCGCTCGTACAGCGCATAGCCGACACCCTGCGCGATGCCGCCCTCGAGCTGGCCGGAAACGGTCATACGGTTGATCGGCGTGCCAACGTCCACCACCTGGATGATGTCCATAAGGCGGATGGCGTTGAGCTTCTTGTGATACTCCGCCTTGACGAAGCAGACCGAGAACGGGTTCGGGCATGCCGCCGCCTTATAGGTGCCCGCGCCGATGGGCACGCAGCCCTTGGGATCGAACAGCAGCTTGCGCGCCGCCTCCTTGAAGCTCAGCGTCACATTCTCGCTGCCGCTGATGCAGTAGCTGTGATCCTTTTCCTCGACCTCGCAGCCGGGATAGATCGCCCTGAGCTGCTCGATCATCTTCTTTTTCAGGTCATCGCAGGCCATCTCCACGGCGTTGCCGCAGATGAACGTCTGGCTCGAACCGAAGGTACCGGTGTTGTACGGCGTCAGGTTCGTATCCGCCGCCGTGATGTGTACATCCTCCAGCGGGATGCCGAGGCACTCTGCCGCGATCTGGCACTCCATCGTCTCGCTGCCCTGTCCGATATCGGCAGAGCCGACCAGCAGATGCACCGTTGCGTCGGCATTGAGCATCAGGATCGCGCCGCTCAGACCCTCCTTCGACGACGGGCCGGAGCCGTGGCAGCCGAAGGCGATGCCCCACGCCTGACGGATATCGTCGTTGTCGATCAGCGGCTTCTTTTCGTCGATCTCCTTCTGAATCTCCTGGCAGCGGCGCGCGCATTCCTCAATGCCGTTGCTGCTGACAGGGATGCTCGCGCAGGGGAAGCATTCGCCCACCTGCACATGGTTCATCAGGCGGAACTCGACAGGGTCCATGTTCAGCTTCTGCGCAAGGCGGTCCATCAAAATCTCGCGTCCGAACGTCAGCTGCGTGTTGCCGTAGCCGCGGAACGCGCCGCCGGTGATATCGTTGGTGAAAACGCTCAGGCCGAGGAACGAGTAGTTGGGCACGTTGTACTGCAGCTTACGCGCAGCTGCCGCAACGACCGTCGGCGTATGCGTGGTGTAGGGGCCGGCATTGAGGCGGAACGTCGTATCGAAGAGCTGCAGCTTGCCGTTCTTATCCGCGCCGATGCGCAGATTCACGTCAGAGGCGTGGCGCATGACGGAGTAGAACTCCTCCTCGCGCGTGTAGATCAGCTTGACCGGGCGGCCGACCTTGCGGGAGATGAGCGCCGCGGCGTGCTGCGCATGCAGCTGCTGGCGCGCGCCGAAGCCTGCGCCGACGAGCGGCTTGACGATATGCACGTCGGCTTCCTTCAGCCCGAAGATCTCCGCAAGAATGCGCCGCTCCTGAAACACCGTCTGCGAGCAGCTGTAGATCGTGATGTGCTCGCCATCACTGAAGTCGCAGATGCAGGAGGTCAGCTCGATGGTCGTGTGCTGCATGGCGGGCGTGACAAAATGATCCTCTTCGATGATGTCGGACGCCGCTTCGCCCGCGGCGATGTCGCCCTGCGACACCTCGCGGCGCTGGATGATGTTGTCCGGCGCGATGTGCGGCTGGAGCGCGGGCGCGTTCGGCGCGAGCGCCGCCTTCACATCCAGCATCGGCTGGATCACCTCATACTCTACCCTGACTGCCTCTGCGGCGGCATGCGCCGCTTCTTCCGTTTCAGCGGCAACGACCGCAACACGGTCGCCCAGCACCAGCGGCTCGTCCGTCAGCACCTTCTCGTCCGCCATCAGCAGCGGAGAGGGCGGGTTGCCCGAGCAGTTGAAATACATCTGCGGCGACTCCTCCGGCAGCGCGCAGCCGAGATACCCCGGCACCTTCTCCGCCTCCGACGTGTCGATGCTCAGCACCTTTGCATGCGAATACGGGCTGCGCACCAGCTCTGCATACACCATGCCCGGCACGCTCAGATCGTCCGTATACTTCCCCGAGCCGAGCGCCTTTTCAAACGATTCAAGGCGCGGCGTTTCGTGGTTCACCACATCAAATCTGTGCTCTTCCATCACTGCTGCGCCTCCTTCCCGTTTGCATATTCCTCAATGATCCCGGACGCCGCCACGATGGCCTCCTCGATCTTCGTATACCCCGTGCAGCGGCACAGATTCCCCGACATCGCCGCGTGGATCTCCTCGCGCGTGGGATGCGGCGTCCTGTCCAGCAGCGCCTTCGCCGTCATGATCATGCCCGGCGTGCAGTACCCGCACTGGATGGCGCCCGCCTCCACGAATGCCTGCTGCAGCGGATGCGGATGCTCCGGCGTCCCGATCCCTTCGATCGTCTCCACCGTGCTCCCGTCTGCCGAGAGCGCGAACACGCAGCACGAGTTCACCGCACGCCCGTCCATGATCACCGTGCATGCGCCGCACTCGCCCAGATCGCAGCCCTTCTTCGCTCCCGTCAGGTGCGCTTTCTCGCGCAGCACGTGCAGCAGAGTCTCCCCTGCCTCCACGCCGAACTCCCGCTGCTGTCCGTTCAGCAGCAGATGAATCTTATTTTCTGACATAGTTGTCTCCCTGTTTTCGTTATTCTTGGCAAAGGAAAGCGGAGCATCCGAATCATCAAATGCTCCGCCTTTCTTGCGTGTCAGATTAAATTACAGCTCGCCGACGGCGGCCTCGACGGCGTTGAGCAGCTCGTCGGACTCGATCAGGCTGATCGTAGCCTTGGACTGGTTGCCCATGTAGATATCTTCTTTCTGGAACTTGATCAGCTCGTTGACCTTCTCGTACGCAATGGACGTGCCCTTGCCGAGATTGAACTGGCCCAGCTCATCCTGGGTGATCCAGATACCGCGGGAAGCGAGCAGCAGCTCGATGCCGAGGATCTTCTCGAGGTTCTTGATGACGAGCTTGGTCTTGCGCGCAGCCCACGGAGCCATGGAGACGTGGTCTTCCTGGTTCGCCTTAGTCGGGATGTTGTCGCACACGGACGGGAACGCCAGCGTCTTGTTCTCGGAGGCCAGAGCGGAGGTGGAGCAGCAGATGATGTTGTATCCGTAGTTCAGGCCGATGGGCTCACCGGCGAGAGCCAGAGGCAGACCGTAGCTGATGGTCGGGTCGCACATGGTGAAGCAGCGGCGATCCGCAACGTTGCCGATCTCGACGAGGGACATCGTCAGGATATCCATGGCAAAGCCGGTCGGCTCGCCGTGGAAGTTACCGCCGGAGAGGAACTCGTAGTGACCGTCGCCCTTGGGGAAGATCAGCGGGTTATCCGTTGCGGCGTTGATCTCGACCTCGACGAGGTGCTTGACATAGTCAAGGTTCTCGCGGCAGACGCCCTGGACCTGCGGCATGCAGCGGAAGCAGTAGTTATCCTGCACGCGCTCCTGATAGTGGGGATGCATGATGTCGTGCTCGAGGTGGATCTTGCGGGCGTCCTCGGTGACGCGGGTGGAGCCCTCGACGAGCTTCATGACGTTGGCAGCGGCCTTGATCTGACCGGCATAGGGACGGGCTTCCTGGATGCGCTTGTCGAACGCGCGGGTCTCGCCGCGGATGGCCTCGAGGGACAGAGCCGTGGTGATCTCGGACAGCTTGTACAGGCGCTCGGCGTCATGGACGTTCAGGCAGGCCATGCCGGCGAACATCGTGGTGCCGTTCAGCAGAGCCAGGCAGTCCTTCGCCTTGAGCTGGAACTCAACAGGAGTGATGCCGGCCTTCTTCAGCGCTTCCTGTGCGGGCATACGCTCGCCCTGATAGAACGCTTCCGCCTGGGGAACGCCGATGAGGACGGAGACGATGTGCGCCATAGGAGCAAGGTCGCCGCAGGCGCCGACGCTACCCTGCCAGGGCACCACAGGATGCACGCCCTTGTTCAGCAGCTCGACCAGACGCTCAACCACGACCGGACGCAGACCGGAAACGCCGCGGCAGAACGCGTTCAGACGCACACACATGGCTGCGCGAACCACTTCTTCCGGAGCCGGATCGCCCACGCCGCCGCAGTGCGACAGAACGGTACGATACTGATGCAGGTCGCTCTCTTCGATCGTGACCTTATGATCCTTGTGCTTGCCGAGACCCGTGTTGAAGCCGTACACTGCGGGCGCGTCGTCGCGCATCCACTCGCGCTCCATGTAGCCGCGGACTTCCGCGATGTGTGCCATGCACTCCTTGTCGATCTCGACCTCGTAGCCGTTGCGCGCAACGTTCACGACGTCTTCGATCTTCAGATCTACTCCGTTCAGAATTACTTTGTTCATCGTTCTTTCTCCTTGTTGTATTTTCAGTTTGTATCGCTAACTTGTCTTTTGTGATCCGGCCGCTCAATTCTTTGATGCTTTCAGCTTGGGCCAGCAGAGGAATTGATAAACCGCCGTCTGCGTCAGCGCGACCGCCGCACAGACGATAAACAGCATTGTAAACGATCCCTTCTCCACCAGGATCCCCGAAACGACAGCCGCCGCACTGTTGCCCATATAATTGGCAAAGATGCGCATACCGGCGTAGGTTCCGCGGCGGTCAGCCTCGATCGACTGGAGCATGGGGCTGTCCACACTGGTGTAGAGCACGTTGCAGGACGCTGTTCTGAGGAACATCATTGCAACAAATACGCCCGTCGGCGCCGCAGTCATCAGCGCCAGCGCCAAAAACTGCAGGATCAAAGCTGCAATGGAGAGCTTGTGCAGCGCAAAGCGCCGCGAGAGCATCGGCAGCAGCACCAGCATCAGACACCCGACCGCCGAATTGACCATAAACGCAATGCTCACGGTGGTATCCGGCATTCCGTGCCACTCGCGCAGCACAAGGTTCAGCATGCCCGTAGAGAGGGTGAACAGGCCAAACGTCAGGAAACCATAGATGAGATAGCTCGGGATCTTCGGCGAGCGGAGATTGCTCCAAATTCCTTTGAAGTCAAAGCCCGCACCGCCGCTTGCCGCCTGACGCGGCATTTTGCCGCGGAAGACCGACAAGCCCAGGTAAATGACGCCGCAAATCAGCAGAACCCACTGATAGGGATCGCCCTGGCCCTTCATGGAGCCAAAGCAGATCGTACACAGCAGATTGCCTGTAATACTGCCGAGGAAATAATAGATTAAAACGAGGTTGTAGCTGTATTGCCGCTGCGAGTCCTTGACAAGACTCAGCGGCAGGTTGAACTCCATCGCCATCACGCATGCAAGTCCGGCGCAGTAAATCATATGCGCCAGATAGAACAGCGGCAGCTGCCTTGCAAACGAGATCACGATCAGCGCACATCCCATCATCGCAGCGCCCATCGACATCACAAAGGGATAGCCCTTTATGTCGCCGACCCGTCCGACAAAGAACGAAACGATCGCCGTGACGATATAGCCGAGGCTCAGCAGCGCGCCGATCTGCGTGCCGCTTACGCCGCAATAGCTGAGATGGAAGTTCAGCGCAATCGACCACGCGCCCACACACAGTCCGTAAAAGAACTCACTGGCAATGCATATCCTGCCAAGTCTGGGCAGCGAGGATATCGTAATGCGTTCCTGCTCCATGCCCTCAGGAGACGAGCGCACGGGCAATGATGCCGCAGAGGATCGCGCCGCCGTCGGGATATTCCGCAGCGCGCTCGCCGAGCCACTTGGCGCGGCCAGCCGCAGCACGCATACCAGCCGTGGCCTGCGCGGACTTCTCCGCAGTATCGGCGCCGGCAAGGAATGCATCGCGCAGGGACTTGCCCTCTGCAAACGCCGCTTCCACGGTATCAGCCATGGGGCAGAGCGCATCGAGGATCGTCTTATCACCGGGCTTTGCGCCGCCGCGTGCCATCAGCGCCTCCGCAAACAGGCGGGGCATTGCCACGACATCGGCATCCTCAAAGCCGTCTTTGCCCTTGGCAGATTTGGCGATCGCCATAATGCCGGAGGACATCAGCGTACCCATGGTGGAGGGGGCCGCCTTGTTGCAGCTCATCGCGCTCTTCATCAGAAGCTCGCTGATCTGCGTGCCTTCATAAGTATCCGCAGTCTCCTGCACAGCGTGGAAGGCTGCTTCCATGCTCAGGCCCAGATCGCCGTCGCCAGACTTGCCGTCCAACTCGCCCAGATAGTCCTTCTGCGCGTGGATGGCGGCCGCGACCTTGGCGATGACCGCTTTTACATCATTGATCTGATACATGCTTGCACTCCCTTACAGACGGATGAACGGGGTCTTCGCCTCGTCGTCTAGCAGCGTCTTGAATTCGTCGTTCAGCTTCAGCACGGAAACGGAAGCGCCGAGCATCTCAAGAGAAGTGGCATACTCGCCGACATAAACGCGGCCGATCTTGATGCCCTTCTGCTGGAACTTTTCATACAGGTCGGCATACAGCACGTAAAGCTCCTCTTTCGAGGTAGCACCCAGGCTGTTGACCAGCACTGCGACTTCGTCGCCGGAGGTCAGGGAAAGATCCTCGGTGAGCTTTTCGGTCAGGATACCGGCCAGCTCTTCAGAGGTCTTCATCGTCGTGCGCTCCACGCCGGGTTCGCCGTGGATGCCCATGCCAAGCTCCATCTCGTCGTCCGAGATCTCGAAGATCGGCTTCGGTGCGCCGGGCAGCTGGCAGGAGGACATGGAGAAGCCGAGCGTCGCCACGTTGTCGCACACCTGCACCGCAATATCGCGTACCTCGTCGAGGCTCGCCATACGCTCCGCCTTGGCGCCTGCGATCTTGTAGGGGAAGAAAATGCCGCCGACACCGCGGCGATTCTTGTAGTCAGAGCGCGGCGCGGAAGCCACGTCGTCTGCCGCCTTGACGATCGCACAGGGGATGTCTTCCATATCGAGCATCTCGCTCGCCATATCGAAGTTCATCGAGTCGCCCATGTAGTTGCCGAAAAGGAAAAGCACGCCGGCGCCGCTGTTCGTTGCCTTGGCTGCGGCGACGATTGCATCGCAGCTGGGGGACGTGAACACATTGCCGACTGCCACGCCGTCGCACAGGCCGCGCCCGACGTAGCCCAGGAACACGGGGAGATGACCGTAGCCGCCGCCGGTCACGATGGCGACCTTATCCTGCACCGGTGCATCAGAGCGGACAAATGCGCGCGTGTTTTCCTCGGAAAGCTTTAACATATCGCCGTGAGCAAGGACGATGCCTTTCAGGCTTTCATCCACAAAGCTCTCGGGCTGATTCATGATCTTGTTCATAGAAATGCACCTTTCTTGCTGCTTTTCCAGCTTATTTAATATCAGGTGTACCTATCGCCCGCTTGACCGGCAGGCTCTGCGTGTGAAGGTCCGCAGAGCCTGCCGCCTAAGGGGCTGAGGTGAAAATAGCTTTTTCTGGGGGAACGCTTACTGCTTCAGCAGCTCGAGAGCGCGCTGATAATAAGCCTCGTCCTTGCGCGGGAAGGCATTGCCGACGCCCCAGGGCATGTAGTGGTAAACCCAGGCGTAGATGTTGCCGAGGTAGGCGCGATAGCTGTCGAGCAGCGCGCGGAAGGCGGGCTTGTCGATGCTGTCGAGCACTTCGTTGATCTGCTGAGAGAACTCATACTGGCGGTTGAGACCGCAGTACAGGCCGAAGGTGGAGGGCTGGATGACCCAGTATCTCATCATCTTGACCAGCATCTCCATGGTGTACTCTTCCTTCTCAGAGAGCTCATAGAGGAAGTAGCAGTAATCTGCCAGATAGTTGACGTCGCCGCCTCCGAAGACCCAGGTCGTGAAGATCTGGTTGTCGTTGGGGATACCAGCACCGCCCTTGCTCATGCGATATTTGAAAACTTCAGTAACGTCCTGAACCGGTTCAACCGTGGTCTTGGCGACCTCTGCATCGATCTCGGCTTTGATGTTCTGCCATGTGTTCATTATGTTACACTCCTTTGATCTCAGAAATGATGATGTCCTTGGTTCTGCTGGCGCTCTTCCAGGCAGCCTTGCCGGCCTTCTTCAGAGCAGCCATATCCTCTGCGGAAACCTTGGCAAAGGGGATGTATCCGCGGTTGTCCACGCACTCGCCATACTTGACAATGAGCTCGCCGGAGCCGCACTGAGCAGCAGTCAGGAACACAGAGCCCTCTTCGGCGGTATTCATGGCGATCTCCTTGGCATCCTTGATGTCATAGGGCTTCTTGTCAAAACGGACCGTGCGGTCACGCAGCATGTAGCCGCCGACAACCTCGTGACCCTGCAGGACCTTCATGGGAAGATTCTCGCAGAACAGGTCGTAAACGTTCTTGTTCTCGCTGATGGGCTCGCAGTTGACCTTCAAACCGAGGGAAGGCCAGGAAATAACAAACGATTTCATCTTGTATCCCTCCTTGCTCAAATGTTCTTCTCGATGTACGCCTTAGAAGCGGCGCGACCGATCGCTTCGCAATCCTCACGGGTGGGGATCGGCGTAGCCTGACCGATGGCCCACTTGAAGAAGTGGTGGGTCCAGGCGTTCATGCTGGAACCATACAGGTAGAGAGAGTTCAGCAGGCTCAGCGCGTCATCCTTGTTGTCCATTTCCTTGACGCAAGCCATCGTCTCTTCAGTGAAGCGGGCATACACGGCATAGCCGCAGAGCTTGACCGCAGCGGTGACCTTGGGCAGCATGACCTCAACGAGCTCCTTGATGCGCTCGATCGTGAAAGCGGGATCCATGGCCAGCTTGATGATGTTGTAGGTGTTGTAAGCCGCAACGTAACGAGCGGCGGTAGCGCCCTCGAACCAAACGCCGAGCGTGGTCTTAGCCGTGCCAGCGCCGGTGGGGATGATCTCGTACTTGAAGACGCGCTCGATATCTTCGGGAGCTTCGTCAATAATGCGGGTGTTCTCCGCATCGATCTCTTTCTGAAGAACTTTCCAATCCATAGCCATGTTGTTTAGCCCTCCTCAGCAACAAATTCAACGTGGACGATCTTCTTCTCGTTCATAAGGTTCTCCCACAGCTGCTGACCAACTTCCAGAAGAAGCTCTTTGTCCTCGGGGATGACCTCAGCCCAGGTCACATACTCCATCGGCTCGGTGACGTAATCGAACTTGCAGCTCAGGTTCGCAACGTTACCGGTCGTCATGAAGAAGGTGAAGCGGCCCTTGTTCATCTGAACGATGTCTTCGAGGGGGCTTTCTTCCTGGATCCAATTGCATTCCTTGCTCATCGGCAGGTTCAGCATAAACAGGGACTGGCCGGCAACGACCGTCTCAGTCTGCACGCAGCGAGTGGGCAGATTGGTCATGAACCAGTCAAAAATTGCCTGGTTGTGCTCAACAGGACCAACGCGAACCTGCTTGCCAAGCTCAGGCCATCTCATGATAAATTTAGTAGACATGAAATCATACCTCCAGTAGTTATGTTGGTGGATTAGATATATATATAACCTATACGTGATAATAAGCTATATAGCACAATTTGTCAAGTGGCTGACCACTCGTATTTTCATCCAAAAATTGACCTTGGCTTTTGTGCGAAACAGCTGTAAAGGATCCGGAATGAATAAACGACCATCGGGAGCGCCCGATGGTCGTTGAAAATCCGTATTTGTAAGAAATCGCTGGTTTTTTTACTACGCGTTGTTCTCGCGCAGGAGGGCGAAGCTGTAGCGCTTCTGCAAGCCGATATCGTCGCTGTAGGTCAGGATATGCTGAAGCGACTCGTTGTACGCCGCCGTAGGATCCCTGCGGCAGATCGCATCCACAATGCGGTTGTGCGGCCCGGTGCCGTATTTTTTCTCCAGAACCGTGCTCTTTTTGGAGACAAACAGATCCGGATACTCCTGTAGATGATCGAGAATGGAATATTCAAACTGGGACAGGAACTCGTTGTGCGCGTACTTGGCGATCAGCGCATGGATGTGGTTTTCGCCGTAGGCGCAATCGTCAAACGTCAGATCGCCGGAGTCCAGACGCTGCTGCGTGCGCTGCAGATCCTCCAGTTCCTCCTTTGACGCAAATACCGCTGCCAGCTGACCGAGCACCGCCTCAAGAAAGAGACGCGCCTCGAAAAGGTCGCGCTTTTGAAGCGCTTCCGCGCTGATCTGCATCGGGGCAATGCTGATATCCATCGGCTCCTGCACATAGTAGCCCTTGCCTTGGCGAGCCTCGATGATGCCCAGCGTGATCAGGCGGGACACCGCCTCGCGGAGCGTCGGGCGGCTGACGCCCATCATGGCTTCAAGCTCCTTCTGCGAGGGGAGCTTATCCCCCGGCTTGAACCGTCCGGAGGTGATCATCTCGTGGATCTGCTCAGACACCTGCTCCGTTACAGTGATATGCTTCACTTTTGAAAATTCGCGGTCAACTGCCATAGTTTTTCCTCTCTCCCGGAATTGTGGTTCTGCCCGCAAGAGAACTAACATTCCTAACTTATCTATATTTTATATATATTAGCACACTTGCTCAGCTGTTGCAAGCCATTCTGCGTCAAAATCTGCCTCAAAATCTGTCAAATATGGAAAAAGCCGACATTTCTGCCGGCTTTTTCCATTCATAGAGAGTATGATTCAGTGCAATCGGAATCAGTTGATACCGAGATCCAGACCGGTCAGATCAACAGAGATATCGGTGTTGACGAACTGGCCGTCCTCGCTGACCTTCAGCACGGAGCAGCCGAACGGCTCGATATCGCCCTTCTCATCCCAAACCATGTGGGACTTGAGGGTGCAGCCTTCCTCCATAACGAAGGTGGAGGTGTGGTCGGGGCTGGTGTTCTTGATCCACTGGGCGAGATTCTCTCTGGTAGCGCCTTCGCTCATCGCCTCAGCGATGATCTTGACGATATCGTAGCTGCCGGCGCAGGGCTCGGAAGGAACTTCGTTGGGACGGATCTCGTGGAACTTCGCCAGGAAGTTCTTGACGGTCTCACGATCGCTGTAGGGGTTGAACGTAACGCAGATGTAGAGGTTCTGCAGAGCGTCAGCACCGGCGAGGTCGATCATCTGGGAATAGGTCAGAGCGGACTGGCCAACGTGAGGAACGTCGAAGCCCAGAGCGTGAGCCTGCTGGAAGTACAGACCAGCGTCAGCGTGGTCGGCATAGATGACAACGCCTTCGCAGCCAGCCTTCTGGAGCTTGTTGATGATGGTGGAGAAGTCCTTCTCAAGACCGGGGTTGTAGGTCTCGCTGTCCACAACCTCAGCGCCGAGGGAGGTAGCAGCTGCGGTAGCAGCCTCGAGGTTGCCCACGCCGTAGTCGTTGTTGGCATAGATGACGCCGAGCTTCTTGATGCCGAGGTTGTTGACGATCATGGCGACGACCTGGTTGCCGCAGCGGTCATCACGCAGGCCGAGACGGACGAAGTACTCGTAGCCAAGCTCGGTCAGAGTGGGGTTATTGGAGGACGGGCCGATGAACGGCATGCCGGCAGCCTCATAGATGGGAGCGCCAGCGAGGGTGTTGGTGGAACCGCCGTGCGCGATAACGGCGGTGATGGTATCATCATCGCAGAAACGCTGGGCAACGAGAGCAGCCTCAGAGGGGTCGTTCTTGTCGTCCATCTTGACCAGTTCGAGCATCTTGCCGTTCACGCCGCCGTTCGCGTTGACTTCGTCAATTGCGATTTGAGCGCCATCGACCATCAGCTCGCCGTAGGCAGCGCTGGTGCCGGTCAGAGGAGCAGCAATGCCGATGCGGATGGTTTCGCCGCTGGTCTGGTTGGTGGTGTTACCATCGGTGTTGGTCTGGCCCTCGTCGGACGCCTTGTCGCCGCAGGCGACCAGAGCGAACGTCATAGCCAACGCAAGGAACAGTGCAAGGATCTTTTTCATGTTTCTTCTCCTTTCAAAATCAGCAGACACCCGTCTGCAGGGATACAAGGTAATATCCGCTGCGCTTACACCAGATGCTTGCCCCCGTCGATGGGAATCACAGCGCCGTTCATATAGCTGCTGCACCCGGACAGGAACACGATGAGTTCCGCAACCTGCGCAGGATTACCCATGATGATCTCGCGGCCGTTGATCTTAACGGTGTGGGAGTTTTCATCGAGCTGCTGCGCACGGGACTTGAACGCCGAAGAATAATCGCCGCACGCCGAGGTCATGATGGTGGCAGGGCAGAGGGCAGTGCACTGAATGTAGGGAGAAAGCGTGACCGCCATCGTCTCCATCAGCTTCACCAGCCCGACCTTTGCAATGGAATGCGGGATATACTCCGGCCAGTTTTCGTAGTAGGAATCGCCGATCATCGCCATGATGCGCCCGGATTTGTGCTTCATCATCAGCGGCACGGCGGCCTGCGTAAGGAAAAACGCGCCCTTGAGGATGATCTCGTGAGAGCTGTTCCAGACTTCTTCTGTCACAGTCTCAAGGGGACCTTCGTTAAAGTTGCTGGCGTTGTGGATCAGAATGTCCAGACGCCCGTATTCTTCATCGATTGCTTTGACAAGCGCCTGTAGCTGCGGTACGGAGCGCATATTCGCCTCGCAAATCATACAGCGGCGGCCCATCGCCTCGATCTCTTTTTTTGTTTCCTCCGCTTCGGCAGGCGTTCCCCAATAGCTGATCGCAAGATCTGCACCGGCTTCCGCCAGCGCCATGGAGATCACTTTGCCCACACGGATCGCGCCGCCTGTGACAAGCGCGACTTTACCGTCTAATCTCATTTGTTCGTACGCTCCTTTTTATGGCATCGGCATGATCTCGCCGCCGGAGACATAGATCGTCTGTCCGGTCACGTTCTCCGCCATGGATGAGGAATAGAACGCGATCGCACCTGCGATATCTTCGGGCGAGGTGAACTTGCCGAGCGGACATTTACTGACCGCATCCTCGGAAAAACGCTCCTGCGCCTCGTCGCCCCTGCAGACGACCTTGCCCGGCGCGATCACGTTGACCGTGATGTGATCCTTGCCGACTTCGCCGGCAAGGGACTTGGAAAATGCGTTCATGCCCGCCTTCACTGCGCTGTAGGGCGCGCAGCCCTTGAAGAAGCGGTAAGCCAGTCCGCCGGAAATGTAGATGATCCGTCCGTACTGCTGCTGCTTCATCACCGGCAACACCGCCTTGCAGATGCAGAAGTAGGACTTCACGGCGTCCAGATGGCAGCCCCAGTCCTCCCAGGTCATGTCCGCAACCTCAGTGGGCGCGTAATCATCCCTGTGGACAAAATCGACCACCGTGTGGACTGCGCCGTAACGCTCCACCACCGCACGCACCAGCGCGCAGGTCTGATCTTCTTCGCGCACATCGGCCTGCAGCGCCATTGCGCTGCCGCCGCTGCGCTCGATATCTGCTACGATGCTTTCCGCCTTTGCGCGGCTATGGAAGTAATGCACCACAACCGTGTGCCCCATGCGGGACAGCGCACGGCAGGTGTCCGCGCCGACCTTACCGGTCGCGCCGAACACGATCGTGACCTGTTTTTCCAAAGCGGGTCACACTCCCAGATAGATCCTGCGGACGTCGTCGTTTTCAGCCATTTCCTTGCCGCTACCGGTCAGCTCGATCTGGCCGCTGGCAAGCACGTAAGCACGGTCGGAAACGTTGAGCGCCTTGTTCGCGTTCTGCTCGACCAGCAGGATCGCGGTGCCGTCCTTGCGGATCTCTTCGATGATGCGGTAAACTTCCTTGACCACGACCGGAGCAAGACCCAGAGACGGCTCGTCCATCAGCAGGATCTTCGGGCGCGACATCAGCGCACGCGCGATTGCCAGCATCTGCTGCTCGCCGCCGCTGAGGTAACCGGCTCTCTGGTGCAGACGCTGACCCAGAATGGGGAAGCGCTGGCAGTACATATCAATGTCTTTCTTCACGCCGTCGGCGTCCTTGCGGGTATAGGAACCGGCCATGAGGTTATCATAAACGGTCAGGGAGGCAAAAATCTGGCGCCCTTCGGGGACGTGGGAGATGCCCATGCTCACGATCTTGTCGGGGTCAGTGCCGTTGATGGTCTTGCCATCGTAAACGATCTGGCCGGAGGTCGGCTTGAGCAGGCAGGAAATGCTCTTGAGGAGCGTGGACTTACCGGCGCCGTTGTGTCCAATGATGGAGACGATCTCGCCTTCATTGACGTTGATGGACACGTCGTGCAGCGCCTCGATGGGGCCATAAAACACCCACAGATTTTCAACAGAAAGCAACATAATTTAACCCTCCCCGAGATAAGCCTTGATAACCGCCTGATTCGACTGGATCTCCGCGGGAACGCCCAGTGCGAGCTTGCGTCCGGCGTCCATGACCAGCACGCGGTCGGAAAGTTTCATCATCAGCTTCATGTTGTGCTCGATCAGGATGATCGAGATCTGGTTGTCCGTCTGGATTTGCTTGACAAGCATCATCAGCTCTTCAGACTCAACGCCGTGCAGACCGGCGGTCGGCTCGTCGAGCATCAGCAGCTTCGGATCCATGACCAGCGCACGTGCCAGCTCAAGGCGCTTCTGTGCGCCGTAAGGCAGAGCACCGGCGAAGTCCTCGGTGTTCTTTTCAAGGCCGACCATGGCAAGCGCCTTGGACGCCTTTTCTCTCGCCTCGGCTTCAACGGCCTTGTAGTGCTTGCCGTGGAACATTACGTCGAATGCGTTGGTCTTCATCGACAGGTGCTGGCCGACCAGCACGTTATCCATGACCGTCAGCGCCTTGAAGATGCGCAGGTTCTGGAACGTACGGGCGATGCCCAGTCCCGTCATATTCTCCAGCTTTTTGCCGGTGATGTCCTGACCCTGGAAGAAGACCTTGCCTTCCGTGGGGGTATAGATACCGGTGAGGACATTCACGAGCGTGGTCTTGCCGGAACCGTTCGGTCCGATCACGCCGAGGATCTCGTTTTTGTCAACGTAGACAGAGATATCATCCACTGCGTGAACACCGCCAAAATACATTTTGATATTTTGGGTTTCCAATACGTGTTCGCTCATTATACCTCTCCTTTATTCACTGCCGCCTGCTGCTTCTTCATCTTGCGCTCAATACGCTTCTGCTTGATCTTCTCCTGAATGCCCGTATCGCAGGCAAACGCACGGGAACCAAGAATGCCCTGCGGGCGGAAGAGCATGAACGCGATCATGATGATGCCGCCAACGCCCACGCGGTAGACCGCCAGCGGACGGATGATCTCGGGCATGACCACGAAGAAGACCGCGCCGATGATGGAGCCGGGCATGCTGCCAAGGCCGCCGATGATGCACATCTGCATGATCGTCAGGGAGGTGTCGTAAACGAAGTTGTTCGGGGAGATGTAGCCGATATAGGAGGCATACAGCGCGCCCGCAAAGCCTGCCAGCGTCGTACCGATCACGAACGCGAGGATCTTGTACATATCGGTCTTCACGCCGACGGAGCGTGCGCCGATGGAGTCGTCGCGGGTCGCCTGGATCGCGCGGCCGACCTTGCTGTTGACGATGTTGTTCATCAGGATGTAGAACAGCACCGTAACGACCAGCATCAGGAAGTAATTGGAGGTCGCACTCTTGAACGTATAGCCGAACAGCTTGATCGGCGGAATGGCCGTCAGACCCATCGGGCCGCGGGTAACAGACATCCAGTTACGCGCCACAGCGAGGAAGATATAGGAGAACGCCGTGGTGATGAGGGACAGGAAGTCCGTTTCCAGACGCAGGCAGGGGATCGAGCAGAGGAAGCCGCAAAGGCCGGCGCCGATACCTGCGAGGATGAAGCAGAGGAAAAACGACATGCCATAGTTCAGCTGCAGCACTGCCGCAACATAGGCGCCGACGCCATAGAACGCCGCCTGGCCCATATTCAGCATGCCAGCGTGGCCGCTGATGAGCATGTTGCCCATCGACAGCAGGCAGTAGACAAAAATCGTCGTCAGGATGCGCTTCTGGAGGTTCGTCGTAACAAAAGGCGCCGCAATGAGGCAGACGAACAGCAGCGCAAGCCAGATTTTCTTATATTTCGTGTCAAATATTTTTTTGATCCGTTCCATGTTACACCTTCTCCACTTTCTTCTTACCCAGCAAACCGTTCGGGCGGAACACCAGAACAAGAACGATCACGATATAGCCCAGAGCTTCCTTGGAAGCAGAGCTGATGTAGGCACCTGCGAACGTTTCGGCAACGCCGAGCAGGATACCGCCGAGGAATGCGCCGTAGAAGTTACCGACGCCGCCCAGCATGGCAGCTGCCCAGGCCTTAACCGTGCCCCAGATACCCATATCAATACTGATAACGCCATAATAGCCGGAATATACGATGCCGCCGATGACGCCGAAGAAGCCGCCAAGACCATAAACCAGCGGGATGATCTTGTTCAGCGGAATGCCCATCAGCTGCGCCGCTTCCATATTTTCAACGATGCACTGCGTTGCGCGGCCGAACTTGGTGTGCTTCATGACCCAGGAAAGGCCAAGCACCAGAGCGGTCGCAAAGGCCAGCACGACAATATTCTTCTGGAAAAGCTTGAATCCACCCACATCGAAGCTGCCGGCGGGGAGGAACTGCGGGAACGCGATAGGCTCCGGACCCCAGATGACCTGCGCGATGGTACGCAGCACAAGCGCTGCGCCAAGAGCACTGATCATCGGCACGATGCGGTTTGCATAACGAACGGGACGGTACACTGTGCGCTCAATGGTCATACCGATCAAGGCAGTCAGCAGACCGGCGGCCAGAATGGCCAGCGGGAGCGGGAGCGCCATGTTAATGAAAGAAAACGCAATAAAGGTACCAAAAACATACAGGTCGCCGTGTGCGAAGTTAACCTGATACAGCAAGCTGTAAACCATGCTGTAACCGACGGCGATCATCGAATACATGGAGCCGAGCGAAATGCCGTTACTGGTTGTTTGTAAAAAGTAATTTAACTCTGTATTCATTTTATCTCCTACATTCTGAAAGATGGTGATTTCTCTTTCGGGAGCGTGCGGTCCTTTTCTGCCGCGCAGCAGAAGCGCCGGCTGCAACGTCCTTTACTCAGAAGCTGATCAGCGTGTATTCCTCACTCCCTTTTCTTGAAGAATTGCAGAACAGCATCCAGTCGTGCATTGTCGCCCGGAAGATGCGCCGCAGATTTGGTTTAGGTATAGGTTATATATATATCTTATTCTGTTTATTAAGTATATATGAACATGAATAAGATTGCAATTAGGCAATTCACCCTTTTTTCTGTCGCATTCTTGTATAAGTTGCCAAACTTTTATAAACAGAAGATTTTGCTTTACAAAATTAGGATCGAATACGTCGAAAACAGGCGTTTTCCCTTGTATTGTTATACTTTTTTAAGTATAATGTGGCACTTATAGATGCCGATGTTCTTCTCTGGCGCATTCATCATATTTATAATAGGAATAACGATTCTTTTCTCCCGCGCCGCATTTTCCGCGCGGTTTTCCTGCCGCCTGAAAGCAGGGTTTCCTGCGTCAAAAAGGAGCGGACTTCCCAATAGGGAAGTCCGCTCCTTTCTTTGCTGCAATGTTCAGTTCGCCTGCTTCATGCTCAGGCTGATGCGCTTTTTCTTCTCGTCCGCCTCCAGCACGACGACCTTGACCATATCGCCGACAGACTCGACCTCAGACGGGTGCCGGATAAACCTGTCCGCCACCTGCGAGATATGAACAAGTCCGTCCTGATGCACGCCGATATCGACGAACACGCCGAAGTCGATGACGTTGCGTACCGTGCCGGTCAGCGTCATGCCGGGCTTCAGATCCTTCATTTCCAGCACGTCCGTGCGCAGGATGGGCTTTGGCAGCTCGTCGCGCACGTCCCGGCCGGGCTTCAGCAGCTCTGCCACGATATCGCGCAGCGCGGGAACGCCCACACCGATCTCAGCTGCCGCCTTTTCCTCGCCGCAGGACCTGACTCACGCGGGAAGATCGGCAAGCTTTCCGTCCTTCACGTCGGCAAGCGTGTGGCTGGTCAGGCTGAGCAGCGCTTTCGCGGCGTCGTAGCTTTCGGGATGAACGGCGGTATTGTCGAGCACACTTTTGCTCTCCGGCACGCGCAGGAAGCCCGCGCACTGCTGGAACGCCTTGGGACCGAGCTTCGGCACTTTTTTGATCTGCGCACGCGAGGTAAACGCGCCGTTTTCCTCACGGTAGGCAACGACATTTTTCGCCGTCGCAGCGTTTAATCCCGCTTTCTTTTTCGTCCTCGAAAAAGCCGCGAAAGGCGTAGGAAATGCAGTCATATCAACGCTTCCAACGCATCGGTCATACGAACTTCAACACCTCCGGCACAATTGCCCCACGTTTGCTTTCGCGAGTGAAAGTGGGTACACACCTCGGCTCTCTGAGAAAAATCGCACACAGCGGCTCACAGGGCGAAACAGGGGCGTTTCGGATGGGGCCGCAATCACTACCCTCGACACGTACTGCACGTTCACGAACATCCCCGGGCTGGGTATTAGAACGGTGTACTTTGCCGCTTTTGGGTCTTGGTTGGATGTACTCTCGAAGAACGCAGAAAGCCTTCGGGACAGCGATGCGCTTATGCACGTCGCTGTCCCGAAGGCGTCGCGGCCCTGCTGGGCTGCGTGATCTTTTTGCTTTTGTCGAAATGGTAGATTTGTACATCCGGCGCTCATGGTTTTCTGCGTGTGCGAGACGAGGGGTGGTATCACCACTCTTGGTGTGCTCTGCGTGTTGCTGAAACGCTGGACGGCCGCTTGTCAAAGCGGCTCATTTGCCATTTTCCGAGGTCAGGTGGTTATCATTGATTCCAGCGGCGTAAAATGTGCTTGACAGGAACAGTCTACTTATGATAGACTTCAAGTATCAAAAATCTATCATAAATAGACCAACAAAGAAAGGAGGCACACATGGACGGTTACAAACTGGGCGTTGTTGAGACGCGTTTTGCAGAACTCATCTGGCAGCATGAGCCGCTGACCTCCGGCGAGCTGGTGAAACTATGCGAACAGGAGCTGCAATGGAAAAAATCCACGACCTACACAGTTTTGAAAAAACTCTGCGAACACGGTATCTTTCAGAACGAAAACGGCACGGTAACTTCCCTTCTCTCACAGGAGGGCTATAACGCCGTACAGAGTGAGAAATTTGTGGAGGACACCTTCGACGGTTCCCTTCCCGCATTTCTTGCCGCCTTTACCACACGGAAATCTCTTTCGGAGAAGGACATTGCGGAAATTCAGCGCATGATCGACCGCTGCGGAAAGGAGTGAGCCAATGGCCGCCGTCTTTTTGAAGCTCTTGAATCTAAGCATTTCCGCAAGCTGGCTGGTGCTGGCCGTGCTGGTACTGCGCCTGGTATCAAAGCGTTCGCCCAAGTGGATGAATGTTCTGCTTTGGGGCATCGTCGCGCTGCGGCTTGTGCTGCCATTTTCCATAGAGAGCGCGCTGAGTCTGATCCCCAGTGCAGAAACGGTCAGTCCCGCGGTCGTGCAGTTTGACCCCGCGCCGACCATCACCAGCGGCGTGAGCGTTATCGACAATGCTGTGAATCCCGCGCTCAGCGAGCATTTTTCCGCCGTGCCAACAGCCAGCGTCAACCCGCTTTATGTGTGGACCTATCTTGCGGGCTGGGTGTGGCTCATCGGCCTTGGAGCCATGCTGCTCTATGCGCTCGTGAGTTATCTTCGGCTGCGCCGGCGCGTGAGTGTATCGCTCCCCGTTCAAGATCACATTTATCTTTGCGATGCCATTTCCTCGCCGTTCATCCTCGGCGTTGTAAAACCACACATCTATCTGCCCTCCGGTCTGGACGAGGTGCAGCGGCAGAATGTACTGGCGCATGAGCAAGCGCATCTTGCGCGGCGTGACCACTGGTGGAAGCCGCTGGGTTTCGCGCTGCTTGCGGTTTACTGGTTCAACCCCGTACTGTGGCTCGCCTATGCGCTGCTCTGCCGCGACATTGAACTGGCCTGCGATGAGCGGGTGATCCGCACGATGGACGAGAGCGCCGTCAAGACCTATTCCACGGTGCTGCTTGCGTGCAGTATGCCGCGCAAGGCGGTCATCACCTGCCCGCTGGCGTTCGGTGAAGTTGGCGTCAAGGAGCGTGTGAAGAACGCGCTGCGCTACAAAAAGCCCGCGTTCTGGGTAGTCGCGGCGTCGGTCGCCGTGTGCGTCGTCGTGGCGGTATGCTTTTTGACGAATCCGCCTACGGATACCGACGCCGCCGGACTGGTCGGTTTCCATCGGGAACAGGTCGCTTATGCCGATGTAACGGACGCAAGCGGCGCGCAGCCATCCAGCGTCCAGTTGACGGCGGAGGAAACGGATGCCGTCTACGCTCTGCTGGATGCCCTGCAATACAAACGCCTTGGTGCTGCGTCAGCAATGCAGGACTGCTATGCAAGGCTCTATTTTATCAGCGCCGCGGGCGAACGCTGCGAGGTCATGCTCTCTGAGCGTGAAATGCTGGTCAACCCCATCACAGGCGGCAAGACAGCGCGGCTCTATGAGCTGCGTTCCGGAAGTACGGAGTTGAGAGACTATCTGCTTGGATGCATTGGCACAAGCGATGCGGCAGAGGAGGAAATGAAAACCCTCACCGACCCCAAGCTGGGACGACGGCTCACCGTTCCGGTGAAGTGGGACGAGCTTGCGGTGCTTGCCGTGGGAGGAAAGGGAATCATGCCGCCCGACGGCGATCCCAACGCGGAGGATTACATTCCGCTCTTCCGCCTCTACGAAAAGCGAGCCTATGAATCGGCCCCGCAGGATGAACAGGGATATGTTTGGAACCTGTGCGCCATGCGGACAGACCGCTTTGAGAGGACCTATGGCGCAGACGCCGTGTTTTCAGAAATTCTCGGTATCGCGGACTATGTGATCGGGTCGGACGATGAGTATGTTTATCTGCTGACACTACCCTCGGATGTCCGCTGGCTGGAAAACGATCCTGTCAGCTATCGCCAATACAAGGCACTGCAAAGCGACTCACAAGGCGTACTTACGCGATTTTTGAAGGACAACGGAATCCACATAAATGAAGTGTGCCCTGCCTCCTCCGTGTTTCCGCCCCCTGCGCGCGGCGATGCGGCAGAGGATGCCGATCGCGTCTATACTGAAAGTTTCCGTCCTGAAAACGGAAGCAGTGACTCCGCTGTACCTCCGACTGATCCTGAAGAGGGCTGGATCATGTCGCTTGTGTTTATTGATAGCGGCAATATCAATAATAAGACTGGACTGGATACATCTAAAAAGCTGAATAAGGGCAACGGGAAATACGTTAGTTTGTATATTGAAAACAAAGGGAGTAATCCCGTTGTAGCAACCATCGATGGTCAGAGCGAGAGAATCTTCAAGAATGGTGAAAGCGGCCATATTTATGTAGAAGTGACTCAGGGACTGTTCGGTGCGGACAAATCATATAATTTCAAAGTAGTGCCTGGTACTAATGGCGGAACAGTCGATATTTACTACGAGATTGCTCAGCGAGATTCTGTGACCGGATACCCTGCTGCGTATGATGAGTTGATGACGAATATCTACAATCTCCGATCCGCTGGCGCACGTGATATAGAGACCGACTTCAGCCACGATCTTCTGTCCGTGAACGACTACTACCAGACGCCCGGCTGGCTGCTGCGCGATCTTGACGGTGATGGGATCCCTGAGCTGCTGCTCGGCGCGGACTGGGGCGACGGCCACAGCGTGATCTTCAATATTTACCGGCTCGACGGCGCAAAGGTCGTCCGCGTGGTGGACGGCTGGAACCGCAGCCGCTGGTATCTCTGCACCGACGGCAGTCTCGTCCACGAGGGCAGCGACGGTGCGAGCGAGGGGACCTACTCTTACTACCGCTATGAAAACGGCGCGCTGCGGCATTTGG
>CAKTRT010000016.1 GCA_934597535.1 uncultured Oscillospiraceae bacterium
GGGGGTTCGAATCCCTCACGGCGTACCAAAAGTCCTCGAAATCGTATGATTTCGAGGACTTTTGCTTTTCATAAGTTGTCATTTTCGGATGTTGCTTTTTCCTGACCCAAACGCTGACCCCAACGGGAGCGGATAGCGGAAAGGACTATACCGCACGGGATAGGATATTGCCCATCGTTTGCGCCGCCTTGAGCTGCGCGTCGGTAGTGACGTGGGCGTAGGTGTCCAGCGTGAAGCCCGCCGAGTAGTGACCGAGCATACTGCTGACCGTTTTCACGTCCACGCCGTTTTGCAGGGCCATCGTCGCGAAGGTATGGCGGAGATCGTGGAATCGGATGCGGGGCAGCCCTGCCCGTTTCAGCACCCGCTGGAGCATGTGCAGGACGCTGTCCGGGGACATGGGGCCTCCGGTGGGCGATGGGAATACCCATTCGCTGTTGCCCGTTTTTCTTCTTTGTTGCATCAGAACGTCTATCGCATCCGCCGACAGGGGCAGTGTGCGGTAGGCGTTTTTCGTTTTCAGCGGGGCTTCCACCACTTTGCCGTTCTGCCGTGAAATTGCCCGTTGGATTTTCAGCACGCCATGGTCGAGGTCAACGTCCGTCCACTTTAGCCCCAGCAGTTCCCCACGCCGCAATCCGGTAGCGAGGTCGAGGTAGTAGAGCTCGTACACGCCGCTGTCCTTGGCCTCCTGGAAGAAGGCGCTGAGTTGATCCGAGGTCAGGGTTTTCATCTCCTTGTGCTCGACTTTTGGCAGGGCGCAGCCCTGTGTCGGATTGCGGCTTACCAACTTCTGCTCCATAGCGAGGTTGTATGCCGAGCCGATCATCTGATGGATGTTTCGCACGGCTTTCGGTGCTAAACCTTTCGGCTTTTTCTTGGCCTCGATGCGGTCTACCCGGCCACCGTCCAGCAGGTGCTTGTAGAACCGCTGCAAGTCCAGAGAAGTCAATTCTGCCAGCGGGATGCTGCCAATTTGCGGCTTGATGTGGTTTTTCAGAAAACCTTGGCTGGTCTTGAATGTAGACGGCCTGAGTTTTACTTTCGCGTAGTTCTCCATCCACACTTCCAGCCAACTCCCCACGGTGTAGTTCCTGGCCCGCCCATAGTCGATGCCGACGTTTTCCTCGATGGCTTTCTTCAACTTCTCCTTGACCTCGGCCTGCGTCTTACCAAGGACGTTTTTGATGATGGCCTTGCCAGTTTCTGGATCGTGACCGACAGTGTATCTACCCTCCCATCGGCCGTCTTTCCGCTTGCGGATGTTCCCTTCCCCGTTTGCTCGTCGCTTTGGCATGGTATCAGCCCCTTTCGACAACGAACAATACCGTAATGTCGTGCAGCGGAAATGGGTACAAGAAGGCGGGAACATCTTGCAAGGATGTCCCCGCCTGTAATTTGATCTGACCGATTTTCAAAGCAACTATAGAAGCTGCAGATTTTTTACATAGTTCTCCTCATTTAGAAAACATTTCTATTTTGTCGTTTCGACTAAATGTACACCTTCTGCTATGTGTAAAATATCCTCTCGTCCAAGTGGTGCATCAAGCCCTTTGTGATGAGCAGAAAGAACTGGCTGTTTGCCAACACGCCGGGCGGCCAGCGCCGTGATCTACAGCCTGATCGAAACGGCGAAGGAGAACCGCTTGGATCCGTACCGCTATCTGCTGTGGATCCTGCAAAATGCGCCACAACCGAGCGAAGAGGATGCCGCATTGGGTGGAAAAGCTGCCGTCCGCAAATGCCCCGAAAGAATGTTATATGCCGGAAAAAATAATTGACCGCCATCTCGGTGAGCAGCTGCTCGCCGAGATGGCGGTCTTTTATATGCGGCTACGTTTGACGGTTACTTTCCAAAAGCAGAGAACCGGAGGAGCCGTGCTGCGACGCGCCCCCTCCGGTTCGTAGGCTTTTTTTCTTCGACAAACGGCATTTTCATCGTATGCCGGGTCACGATCTCGTCCAGAAGCTCATGAAGATGACAAGGACGATCAGAAATGAAAAGTTGAAAAGCGAAAACTGCTTGATGTAATAGCCGCTGCGTCCGGGATTGTTTTTCACATATTCGCGGAACGTGATGAGACTTGCAAGCGAGGCGATCAATGTGCCTACGCCGCCAATATTGACTCCCACCAGCAGATCGGGATAGTTCTCTGTAAATTGCGAGAGCAGGATCGCCGAGGGCACATTGGAAATGAACTGGCAGGAAATCACGCTGAACACCAGCGTGTTTTTTTCCAGCAGTGCGCAAAAGAACGTTCGGATCGCATCGATCCGCGCCATATTGCCCGCAAACACAAAGAAAAACACAAAGGTAAACAGCAGCGGGTAGTCTACCATTTTCAGCGCCTTCGGGTCAAGGATAAGCAGTGCCGCAAAGATGACGATCAGACCGATCCAGTATGGGATAATGCGGAAAACCATCACGATCGACAGGGTGAAGAGGACGAGGTAGATCGCTGTCCGGCGCTTGTTCAGATGCAGCGGCTCATCAGCAATAGCCAGCGCCTCCTGTTTGGTAAAGACGATGCAGCACAGTGTCAGCAGCGTAATGGAGAGCACGAACGGCGGCGCCATGATCCGCATAAATTCCATGTTCGGTATCTCGTACTTGGTATAAAGATAGAGGTTCTGCGGGTTGCCGAACGGCGTAAGCATGCCGCCGAGATTCGCGGCAATATTCTGCATAATAAAGGTGAAGGCCATGTATTTCTGCTGTCCGGTGGTGCTGAGCACAAAATACCCAAGCGGCAAAAAGGTCAACAGCGCCATATCGTTAGCGATCAGCATGGATCCAATGAACGTGATGTAAACAAGCGCGACGATGCTCCAGCGCACCGTCTTAAAGCGCTTGACCACCTTGCGCGCCAACATGTAGAAAAAATTGATGTTCTTCAGCGCGCATACGACCGCCAGTACGCTGAACAGGCATGAGAGCGTCTTAAAATCGAAATAACCAAGGTATGCTCCGTCAGGCGGAACGGCGAAACTGGTAATGACCGCCGCGGCAAGCGCGACGACCATCACAATATTCTTTTTGACAAAGGCAGCAAGGCGCGTGCCCGCCGGCTGGATGTTCTCATGTACCACGAAGACTTAAAGCCCCTCTTTCTCCGAAATTCTCTTTTCGCTGATGCCGTTACGCTGGCAATACCGCTGGATCTCCGAGCCATCGTCGCAGAAAACGGTAACGCTCTTCTCGCAGCCGTCAAACAGCCCCCAGCCAATGTCCGTAACGGAGGAGGGTATGATAACGCGCTCCAGATTGACACAGCCGCGGAATGCGCAATCATCGATCTTCTCCACACTGTCGGGGATCTCCACCTCGTCGAGCAGCGCGCAATTGCAGAAGGCTCCTTCGCCGATCTCCCGTACGGTATCGGGGATCGTGATACGGCTAAGCTTCTTGCATTCGCTGAAAGCCCAGTCGCTGATCATGGTCACGCTGTCGGGGATGTCGTACTGCACCTCCCGGCTGCTGGCCGGATAGGCAATCAACAGAGACTTGTTCTTGTTGAACAGCACATGGTCGCTGCCCTCACGCTTGTTCGGCGCAGATTTATAATACTTGTTCCGGCTGTCCACACGGATCGAGCGCATCGCCTCGCAGCCGCGGAACAACGCACTGTCAATGCTCGACACCGTGGCAGGAATGTCGATATGGGTGAGCGCCTTGCAATTTTTGAATGCGCTCTTGCCGATTTTCTTCAGTCCGCTGTGCAGCGTCACATTTGAAAGGCTCGTGCAGCCATTAAACGCCAGATCATCGATCTTTGTCACCGCTTCGGGGATCGCGATCTCCTCCAGCCCCACGCAGTCGGAAAAAGCGCTCTCGCCAAGGATCGTCAGCTTCTGCGGCAGATGGATCCTTTGGATGCTCTTGCAGCTGTTAAATACACCGCCGTACAGCTCCGTAAGTGTTTCCGGCAGCTCAACGCTCTTGAGCGACACGCAGTTTTCAAATGCGCGCTCGCCGATCTTGACATTATCCGGGCTGAGAATGCGCAGGGATTTCATATTGATACAGTCCCGAAAAGCGCTGTCCTCGATTCGCGTCACGTTCTCCGGAACGACCATCTCCTCAAGTGCAGAGCAGCCGCGGAAGCTCTCGCTCTCGATTTTTTCCAGCGAATTTGGCAGGTAGATATTATGCAGCGCTTTGCGGTTTTTGAATGCACCGGAGCAGATCACAACAACGCCGTCGTCCACGGCAATGGTGCGCCCGTTATCCTCGCAGCGCTTAAGATAACCGCCCTCAGTCGTCAGTCGATCCATCGTCACAGCAGGCAGATCCCTAACCATTACGCGCATCAACCGCTCAGGATCATTCGTTGTGCTGTGATGCGTATTGGCCAGCAGCAATTCAAACGCAGGCGGAACGGCAGCGTCATCAAGATAGATCGGAAACAGCCTTTTGCCGCATTCGCAGGCTACAATGATCTCCATACCGCAGAACGGCGAAGCCATAGATGCCGCCGACACAAAGAGCAGCACTGCCTCGCTGTTCTGAATACGCGTGCGCAACTCCTCTCGGAAATCGCTCCCGTTTTCGCACGACTCATCATACCAGATACGATACTTTCGATCGTACAGCGCGTCCAGGATCGGATACACCTGCTCCACATCTCTATGCGAATAGCTGACAAAAAGATACGGCTCGTCACCGGTATATGCCTCGAATTTTGTTGTAATGTTGGAAAACACTGCGTCCGGCGCAGGTACGCTCTTGTTTGTTCGCGCAGCCATCATTCATACCCCTTTTCTATACTCGTGTTCTTCGTCTTTACGATTTTATATGCTTTTCCCGCAACCTTCCAGCGGTCATGAAGAATATCCGGTATTCTTGCGATCAGTTCCCTGTCGTATACGGTAGAATCCGGCAGTCCCAATGCATCAGAGCGTTCCTTCAGCTCATCGTAGGGGCAGATGTAGGGATGCCGCTTCAGCAGGGGGCAGCTGTGTCGTCCTGCGCTCAGCCCGGAGCGTTGATACGCTTCAACCTCGGCAATGCTCGCTGTCTGCCAGCCCTCGGATTCAAGGAACGCCATCCAGCGGTCATGCTCGGCGCGCGTCAGGCGTTCCATATTTTCCTCGTTCAGATAGTCCTCCATCTGAACTTCCTCGGCATCTGCGCAGTCCGTATAGTCCAGCCCCAGCAGCGAAAGTTTATATCGGATGTGCAGCGCATTCGCGCGGTTTGACTGCTTATTGACCTCAAACGCATTGTAGCGTTCCATCGCCTGCGCAACATCGATCTCCCCGTCGCTGAAAATGTCCTCGTAGACAAGATGTACATTCTTAGCAAGGCGCTCGATCGGCGAATCTACCAGCACAGCGCAGGTGTAGAACTCATGATCCCCACCGAACGGCACGATCTCGTAAGATCGCTGGCGCGCCCGATTTGCCTCCGGCGTCATCAGTCGCCGCACCGTGTCATACTTATTCGCGCCCGCAATATACACGAAAATTCCCGGAGCGTTTGTATAGTCTCCACCCACACTGTAGAAACAGCGCCGCAAAAACAGCGCCGTTTCAATGTTAACGCTGTCATTGCCAAGATCGACCGTAATATAAGTGCTCTGCGCAGCGTGAGTCCATTGAGCCTTGATATCCTTTAACGAGTCTCCTTCATAGAAGCGGATCCGGTAACGCTCAGAGAACAATCCCGGGCAATCTGCCCGCAGCGCCGCCTCTGCCTGCTCCGCTCCTGCGCAAAACACTTTGATCTCCAGCGAATAGCCGTCAAGCTGTCCGCACCACACGGCAGCCTTCAGCACAGCACGGTTGATCCGTCCGAAGCCGCACAGCAGCACAGAGATCCGTCCATCCTTCGCTCCGCGGTAAAGTGGGTGCTGATCCAGCAGGCGGTAAGCCGCCATCCGGCTCTTGCGGATAAGGTGAAGATCTACGCATCCCTTCTCCGCTGAGTCGATCATCGTCTCGACCTCTCCTCTCTCGGAGAACAAATAGAGATGCTCTCTCCTCTGAATCGTCTCTTCCTCCTTGGAAAGCTCATCCAGCAGAAGCAGCGCATCGTCCAGATTGGCGTCTTCATCGCGTGCAATGCAGAAATAGTAGATCTCACCGCTCTTCTTTCTGCTTTTCCACGCACAGATGCGGTCATATCTCACGATACAGTGCAGCTCCTGCCGCAGCTTCAGCAGCGAATCCTGATCGGAACAGCCTGCAAAGACCAGATTCGCCTTCGGATGCGCAGCACGGATATCGCGCGCCAGTGCCTCCGACCCGTCGTTCAGCTCGGAGAAAATGTAAATATCCCCACCGCGCCGGTCGGCAAACAGCGCCTGCACATTGGTAATATAATGCAGCAAGAAGGTAAACGCTGTCATCGCAGTCGTCACCGGCAGCAGAATGTGGATCACGCCGAGCAACAGCAGGTAGAGCTTCCAGAGCAGCGTCTGCGGGAGCGACGCGCGGATCAAGTCGTAGACCGCCAGATAGTCGGCATCCAGCGAAATGACTTGCATCACATTCACCGTATTGGCCAGCAGTGCCGAAAGCAGATCATAGGAACCAAGAAAGGCTGGAATATAGAAAACATATGTTGCCGCGAGCAGCAGCAACAGTGCAATGCCGGAACGCAGTTTGCCAAGCCGCTCGTTCAGCGCGACCCGCCCTGCCGAGAGCAGCAAAAGCATCCCGAGGCACAGACATACATACCAGATCATACGGTTTTCTCCTGTTCTGAGGCGTTTGCCGTCTTCCCGAGAGGCAGGAAAAGTACAGCGCTCCGCGCTGTAGGCTTCTGTTGCTTACAGCATATCTTCTTTATGCAAAAATCGCAAGAGAAATTCGCCAAAAAGCCGCAGCATTTTGCATGAATCCGATCTTTTCGCCGTTCAGCCTTCCGCCGCCCAGCTATCGCCTGTCGCATAGTCGATCACGACGCCGGGCTGCACGTTATAGGCAAACACGCAAAAGCATATCCCATCGCCCTGATCCTCGACCGAATATCCCTCCATCAGCACGCCGCGCGCGACCAGCTCATCATCTGCGAACCACGGTGTCACGCGATAAAGCACATGATTGTCCGTTTCGTCCACATAATCCGCAACCATGTTCTCAAAATCGAGCATTCCTTCAATGTTCAGATAGCGCGTACCTGTGATCAGATTCTTCTTATTCGCATTTTCTCCCGCCAGTTGGTATCCGATCAAATGGCAGCGATTATAGAGGTATTTGTCGGCGATCAGATCATCATATCGCACGGTATGCCACCCCGTCGGTTTGACCTGACCAATCGAACCGCGCTCTTCCGTCGGCATCAATTCCCGGCAGATGTTGGCATAGGCCGGCCCGCAGCGCCCCAGCTCATCCAGCTCGCTATATTCCTCAAACGCCCTTGTCGTCAATTCCTCCTCGGAAAAGAATGGCTCGTTATCATTGACCGAAACATACGCCTCCCCGGAATACGCAGGAATATCCCAGTAGGAAAAATCCGATACCGTGCCGCCCCATTGCCAGTAACCGGCAGCCGCCAGTGTCAGTGCAAGCACCAGAACAACAATGCGTGTGCTCCCGCTCAGTTTCTTTATTTTTCTCATTCCGCTGCCCATATTTCCCCTCCGTTTGCCTTACGGCCTCCCGCCTTATCCCTTGACAAGCGGCCCATGCAGGGGAAGGCCGCACCCCCGGACACCGCATCGAAACCTCTCCGCGATGTGCCATGTGCGGCCTTATTCATGAGCGCCCATTCGCGTGGTCGGGCTGTGCCGCTCAATCCACGCTGAAAATATACCACTCATCGCGGTATTTCTCGCAATGAAACACATTGGTAACGTTCGTCTCTTCCCCGCAAAGGAGATAGCTGCTCTCCGCTGTCACATCGCATTCATCCTTCTCGTCGTTGAAAGCATATTCCACCGGCGTAATCCGATAGCTCTCAAGCATCTCGCTCACATCGTCCTCGTAATATGTGTCCGTAAAATAGATCACCCCAGAGAGCAGGCCGAACAGCGCCTCCTTGTCAAGGCCGAACGCTCCCATAATGCCTCCGGTGATCGCGCCGACCACTGCAGGGTTGAAGCAGTCGGCAATCGCCTCCACATCCATGGAGCGGCAAGCGTCCTCATAATCCTGGAACAGCTTTTTCACATCGCTCTTTTCCCCGCATCCAGTCAGCATCGCGAGCGACAATGCCATACTAAGCAGCAGCGCAAGTACCCTCTTCATTTCTCTCTCCTTCCTTACAGCGGTGATGTCCGGTCATCGAACGGCGTGGGGCCTTCCAGATGCGTATAGGGGCTGATGGGATATTTCGCCGCATATTTGAGAAAGCCACGCCCATACTCGTCCTCGCGCAGCGAGGTAATGATCTCCTCTCTGCGCGCAATGCCCGCCTCGCCGATGAGATAGGCGTACTGAATCTCGCTCCATTTCGCCATCCCCTCGTATACCTCCAGCTCCAGCTGTCCATATTTGTTCCTGATGCCAGCCTTGTCCCAGTTCGTATACTGCCAGATGTGCGTCAATTCATGCGCCATTGTCAATGTCGAGCGGATACGCGGCGCACCGTTCTCCACAAGGATTGAGTAATTCCCCTTCCGGTCGCGGATCGCAACGCCAACGACCCGCGGATCCTGCGCCGCAGACGGCACAAATCTCTTGCCGATCGACTTATGCAGCCGCTGGGCGTTGACCATCCGGATCTTCACCGGCACGCTGATATGCATGTCATAAAAGATCTCCATATTCTTCACCAGCTCGCG
This sequence comes from uncultured Oscillospiraceae bacterium, assembly GCA_934597535.1. Classification (GTDB taxonomy): domain Bacteria; phylum Bacillota; class Clostridia; order Oscillospirales; family Oscillospiraceae; genus Hominicoprocola. Next base: position 8,730 of record CAKTRT010000016.1, read on the forward strand.
GTAGATCCGGCGAAAATCCTCCTCTGTGCGAACGGCAGAACGAGAGCAGTTGACGCAGCTTTCACGTCCATCCTTGAGAACATCGTGCTCCGTCCCTGTCAGCTCCACACCGCAGAAATCGCAATAGTGCACACCGGGCAGATTTGGCCGATAGCCCTCTTCAATACGAGCGGCTACATCTTTGCCGTGCCGTGCCTGCGTCAGCTCGCGCTCGCCGAAGCCGGAAGCTCTCAAGAAGTCAAGCGTCCCTTCGATATCCAGTCCTTCCGGCACTTTCGCTGCACCGTAATAAAGATAGCACCGCTCATGATACGGCTTGCGTGCGGGGATCAGGGAAGGTTCAGCCGCTTCCGGCGTCTCGAACTCAAAGCTGTCTTCTTCAGCTTCGCCCGTATCGGATACATCGTTTTCCGCTCTCTGCTCCGTTTGTTCGCCCTCAACGCTGCAGCTGACCAGCTCCTCCTCATCGGGTTCAGGGATTTCTTCCTGTCCGGAAGCCCCTCCCGCAGTCACCTCCTCCGGCATCTCCGGAGCCGCGTCCGCGCCGCCGGTCATTTCGGTTTCCGCTGCCGGCTCTTTCAGATCTTCATCCTCTGCGATCTCATTTTCCGAAGCAGGCGCCGCCTTCTTTCCAAAATGCTTTGCCCACCATGCTTTAAGCCTGCCGAAAAGCCCTGGGCGTCCGGCATTTTCCCGCTGCGGCGCCGGCTCTGCTTCGTTCCGCTCTGTTCCGCCGCCGATCTCCGGTGCTTCACCCTTCGCCGCAGGCGCGGGCAGCGGAGCCTCCATGCTCATTTTGAGCGCCTCAGTATGCCAGTCGAGGTAATCGCACACGATCTCAAAAATGCGCTGCAAATTGCGCTCGACCGCAATCAGCAAGCCCAGGTCGAGCTGGCTGTCTTCCACAAAGTAGATGCAGCCCTGCGATGGCTCAAAGCCGTCCGCTCCCATCAGCGAATAGGTCATCGGCTGTTCAAATTCACCGCCGCAAAGTGCCGCAATGTACTCGCTGTTTTCCGAAAACAGCGTACGGAAAACTTCATTGAGCAGCAGCGTGAGCGTTTCGCAGCGTCTGTCGTCCAGCGGTTCGCCGTCCGCGGTAAGCTCAACACGGAGGATCTGCTTATGGTAATACATCCGTGTCGGCACTCCGTTCAGCTCCACCTTTTTTGCGCTTGCAAAGTCCTGATAGCTGCGCATCTGCCAATAGCCCGGCGTTTCCACGCTCAAGTCGGCAAACTGCCGCGTTATGCGCATGCCGCCCACCGTGCGGCATGCCCCCATATCCGCCGCGGTCTCAGCATAGTGAATGCTGTATCTGCGGATCTGACGGTAAAAACTCCGCCCCGTGATGTGTTCTGCCGCGCGGCGCAGCACTACGCGCCCGTCCGGTGTCATTCGCAGCATTTCGTAATACTTACCCTCGAAGGTAAAGAACTGTCCGGGAAGATATCGTTGGAAAATGTGTCCGTTCAGCTCGCTGCCAAGATATTTCTGCTCGCCGCCTTCTTCCTCCGAAACATAGCGCGCGCTTTTGAGATCCCCAAGCAGAACATCGCGAAATGTGCTGTCGATGATCTGGACAAAGTCGTCGATCTCTCCGCTGCGTATGGAGTACTTGCGTACAACTCCGATCGCTTCCTTTTGCCGGAACGTAAATCGGTCGCCGTTCCGCGTCAAGATCAGCTCTCCTGCGCTTTTCTCGTTTTCATCCGTCTGACCCAAACGGCACAGCAGCTTCCACGCCTCCTCGACCGGATCCTCTCCGCCCACGCCGATCAGCTGCAGCTCGTTGGAAAGCTCTCGTTTCGTAATGTCGCCAAGGCTCATACGCAGGAACAGGCGCAGCGCCACATTGCGCTGCGTTCCCGCGTAATCCGCCACGATGGTCGGCACCGCCTTTGGGTCTGTATTGAACAGTCCTTCGTTCGCTGCCATATAATCATGCAGCAGATACTGCGGCGAGATAATGTTGATAAAACTCTGTCCCGTTGCACGGGTCGCAAACTCGCGCTTGATCTCAAACATGTTGCGGCCTTCATCCTCTACGACGAAGTAGCCGTTTTCCTGCACGGGCGCGTTCCATGTGTTATACGACACCGCGAATCGGCGGTCCAGCTCGTCCTGAGTGGTCGGCAGATCGGCATAGTGCAGCAGATCGTAATAGTACTGCTTGACGATCCAGTGCATATCTCTTACCGGAAATACCTCGCCGCCGTACCACACGGTCTTTTCGACCTGATTCTTCAGCGCCACAAAAGAAAGCTCCGTCCCCACGCCCAGATAGCGCGAGATATTGGGCAGCAAGCGGTGCTGTAGATTCTCCCCATCCGTTTCCCAGCACATATAGGAGCAAGTTCCTTCGTGGCGGTTCGTCGCGCTGACCTCGGTGATGTCGGTCATCAGCAGATGAGAGAGTGCATCGACCAGCCCGTCGCAGTTGCGGTCGGTCGAACAGTAGGTCACGTCCTTTCTCCCACAGCGGCGAAGGATAGAGTTAAGCCCCACCTGCGCCGTCGTCAGCAGGCGCGATGGCTCGATCAGCACGACCATGCCGGCCTCGCTGAAGAAGTCCTCGTTCTTCTCGTGCAGCGCAAGTTCATGCACGCCCGAGCGTGTCACAATACCGACATCCAGTTCCTGTTCCTTATCCGTCAGCACGCCGATGCGCCACATTCCCGGGATGTTTGTCACTGCGCTCAATCCCTTGTCAAGCCAAGGGGCAATGTCGCCCTCCACGCCGTGCCGCCCTAAAACGACCAATATCTTTTTGTGGCGCAGGAGGTTGCGGTTCATCGCATAAAAAGCGTACGGGATCAAATCATAATAGAACGGATTGTTAAACAATACGCTCCTGCCTTCCGCAAGCTTCAGTCCCGAGTCGAGATATCCCGTGTCGATCTTCAGCCCCGCGCGCTGCTGCTTAGCCATGCAGGCATAGTAGGCATCAGCAACGGCATCTCCTGTTCTCGCTCGGCCGTAGAGGCCGCTGCCCTCCTCCGTCACGTCCAGCGCAGATGTCCCCATGCTGGTATTCTCCGCTGCGATCTTGTCCGGAAACAGTCTGCGGAACACGCCGCGCAGCGGCGCATAGTTGCAGAATCGCAGCGGTTTTTCGCCCTCAGCGGCAGCATCCTCCTCATACTCGTCAGGCGAAAGGCCATTGGCAAAAAAGTACATCTCGCCTATTACGATCACACCGAATACCGGATAAAATACCGCGCTCAGCTCACGTTCAAGATACAGCGCAACCGCGATCCGTCCCACAGCAAACGAAATGCCCGTCGCCGCAAGAAACATCGCCTTAAGAAACGCTCTGCCCTGCGCGCAGTTCTTCTTCAGCAGCCACGCGCCGCGCATGGGATCATGCTCATAGCAGATGCCGCGCGCGGCATCTGCAAGCTCACCGGCCGCGCCGCAAAGTCCGCGCATCAGCGGAAGGCTGATAAGCTTGAGCAAAATGTATCCCAGCAGAATACCGGCATTAAGCGTATAAAACAGCAGCAGCTCGGTATCGACCGCGCTTATCAGCCGCTCCAACGGCGATGCAAGCAATGACAGCACCGGCAGTCCGGCCAGCACCTGCGGCAGCGTTGTGAGCCGCTCGCCGATCCCGATCGCCAGATCGTTCACCTTCACCATCAGCACTGTGCAATAGATCAGCGCAAGCAATGGCAAAGCGAACTGAAGACTTCTGTCTTTACGCTTGACGTTTACTGCGCTGTCAAGCCAGAGCAGGATCGCAAAAGGCAAATAGGCCAGGATCGACCTGAGAAGCGTGTTGAAAAAATCAGTCATATAGCTCCTCCAATCTGACCTCGATACGGTCGATAAAATTGACCGGTGCTTCGATCATATTGCCGCTCTGGATAAACTCCACCTTGCGCTTGAGCGCTTCACGGTAGGGCATAGGATAGACGTAGTCCTTCATTTTGGTAAAATCGAATCCGTAAGGCTGTTGAGTCGCAAGCTCAGGGTTCCTCCCCCACTGCAATACCACTCCGCCAAAGGTCTCCCGGATCGCAGCCCGCTGACGCCGGATATCCTGCTGATGCTTGCGGATCAGCCGCACCGCCCGCTGCCCGGGCTTATCTGCCTCGCGGCAGTTTGACAGCACACTGTAGCCGCGCATCACACCGCATGCGTGGCTGAGATAACGGGAAAACTGCGTCATCGCGGCATCGATATCGCTCTCGATCTCCCTCATGACCAGATTGAATTTCCTGATCAGGCGGACAAGCTCCCAACGCAGGCAGCACAGGCAGATCATCGCTGCTGCCGCCAGCAGCAGCAGGGAGAGCGCTGCAAGCGCCATCGCAAGTCCCGTATTGCCGCTGCGGATATTGCCGGCCAGCATCGGCACGAAGCCGGTCAGATACACCAGCAATGTCGTTAGACCCAGCGCTACTGTGCGTTTTCTGGTCATGCGCTTTTCCAGTTGGTTCTCCACCTCCGCGTTCACATCGTCCATTCTCTTGTAGTAACGATCTACATCGTAAACGCTCCTTGTAGGTGTGTCGATCATCGCCAGCTCCTCATCGTAGACGTGCTCGGCGATCTCTTCGACCTGAAAATCATCCAGCCTCGCACACTCGTCCGCCGGCATCAACGACATGCCGTGCAGTGTATCGACCGATTTCTGCAGCGCCCTGCGCGGCTGCTTCAAAAAGCGGCCAAGCGTGTACTTCGCTTCTGCAAACTCATGTTCCCATTTGGTATATTCACTGCCCGGGCAATCCGACGACAGGCCGATCCCATTGCTGCTTGCATAAAGGCCGGAACGGTCAAAATCGGCATTGGTGCTGACGGGAACATTGACATCGGCGCAGAAAATGCGCTCCACCTCGCTGTCGCTCAGCTTTCCGCCGGTAACCATTGCCTGCTCAGCCGCGCTCCGCTCCAGCATTTCATCAGTCAGCGTAAGCTTTGCATCGTATTCCAGCAGCAGCTTCTCCAGTGCTTGGTCATCATGATGGCAGTTGAGCGAATAGACAAGATTCGGGCGCAGCCCGTCCGGCGGCAGCTCATTATTGGCAAAAAGCATCACCGAGGAAAGGAACCTGAGATAGTCCACCTCATACCGTTTGTTTTCTCGCGGCAGGATGTCGAATACAAGGTAGCGCATCTTATCAAAATACAGGTTCCAGTCGTAGAAACGATTGTACTGGTGGTTGACATGCGGCTTCCATTGCTCTTTAAGGTCGTGTTCCTGTACATCCTTGGTGCGCAGCGCAATACAGATCACCTGCCGCGGATGGATAATATCACACAACTCGCTTCCGACAAGCGCTTTGCGCAGTTTCTCCTTCTTCTTTGCCTCTTCCACGTACTCCTGATATTCGAGCTGACGGGCGTCCAGTTTGCGCTTTTGGCGCTGATAGTCCTCGTCCTCAAAGCCTTGCCGGCGAAGCATTTCTTCCCCGGTCATTCTGCTCAGTTCATGGTTGAAGCCGCCCGTTGCAAGCGGAGGTTCACAAAGGTAGGTCATCAATCGGGTCAGCGGACGTTTGATTGCCTGCTCATATGCAGCAAACTTCGTCTCCCGCACCTGACGGTAATACTCCACCAGGAGCTCATACCCCTCCTCTGTACCATCGTCCGCATTCTCCGGTTTTTTCGGAAGGTCGCACGCTACAATGTCGAACGGATTCTTTTGGCCGATGCTCTCCTGTCCGCACAATACGACCGCGCGCCACTCCTTATGGTGGACGACCACATCCTCCAGCCCGGGAATGCACTCCCGAAACGATCTGCCTTCACGGTTCCATCTCAGGATCTTCGTGTGCTGCTTATCTGCGAACGGTTTGAGAAACAGATCATATTTCTCGATGTTGTTGATATGCTCCTGTTCCGCAATCACAACCGTAAACATTTCTTTCCTCCGTTCTTCTGATCTTCCCACACAGCACAGGCATTACTCCGAAATGATCTGCTTCATGCGCTCGATCATCTTCTCATAGTCATCCGGCTCCGGCGTCGATGCAATGATATCTTTGATACGGCGCTCCACAATGCTGACGACCACACTGTCCTCGACCTTTGCACCGCTCAGCAGATCATGCTTCTTCACATTGCCGACCATCCGCTCAAATTCATCACTCAGCACGTCGCAGAGCGCAAACTTGACCTCATCCTTCTTTTCCGCCAGTGTCAGCTCATCCCGATAAGTCTTGATCACCGCATCCACAAGATTCACGATCTCCGACTCGTAACGCAGTGCGTTCGGCAGCGAATTGTAGTACTTGAGCGGGATCTCAAACAGGGAGGCACGATCCTCCTTGTCCTCTTCCAAACGGAACTCCCGGACTGCCTTGAAAAACTCTGTATTCTCATAATTGGTCTTGCGCACAGCGTCTCTTGCGCGCTTGCGGTTGCAGATCGTCTCAATGTCCTCCACCGCTGCCGCGTCAATATACAGCGCATCAAGGATCTCATAGAATTCATCACAAAGCGTACCGTTTGAAACCACCAATTCCTCCATACGCTCGTTGCTGTTCTGATAACGGTAGACCATTTTGCCATTGGTCTTGGAGGAAAGGTTCTGATGGACGATCGCTTTGTAGAGCAGGCCATAGATCAGCGCCTGATGGATCTTCATGATCTGCGTATTCTGAAAATCAAAATCCAGCTCCGGCATGAACATGATGCTGTCCCAGCGCTTGTCGATATGCGTGGAGATCATCATATTCTTCGTCGAGTCCGGGCCGATGTTCTTTGCATAGGACATATAGGCCTTGTGATAAAGCCCCGCGTTGCGTTTGCGCGTCTCCGTTTTCCGCGGAGCGGCAAACTTATTGAGCTTGTCCGGCGTCAGGTTGTAAAGCGCGTTGAAAAAGTGCAGCTCATACTTCGACACCGTGTCCACACCTTTGCCCTTAGGGATGAGCTGGTCAATGCGGAAAGTACGCATATCCTTCAGGCCGGCATTATAGGCACAGAGTTTGACCTCTCTCGGCTCCTCGTTGGTAATGCGCTGAATGCCCGGCGCCGCAAGACGCTCGCCCATGGCAATGACTTCGCGGATATGGCGCTCGTTTTCCTCTTTGGAGACCTTATCGATGATCTTTCCGCCCTCGCTGTGATTTCTCATCTCGATGCGCCCGAGCAGGCGGTTTTCCATTGCGATCGCGTCAATGACGTTCATGTCGATCATCTCGCAGCTGCGGCGTACGCTCTTTTTGAAGTATCCCAGCAGGATATCATCAAACACATCCACGTGGCGGTCTTCTTCGATAAAATCCGCGCTCTGCATTTCCCGTTCAAACATCGCGTTGCGCTTGACCGCGTCAAAGATCTCGCCGTTGAGGTCGCTCTCGAGCAAGCCGCCCTCCTCGCTCTGGTGCGCAGTAGCGCGCGCCAGCTCCTCCAGCAGCTCCTTCGAGGCGCAAACATTAAATATCGAGTCTCCCTTGGAGAAGCAGAGGTAATCTACGCATTCGTCCTGCTTGCGGTGCAGCGCCGAGATCTTTTCGTCAAAGGTCTGATAAAAGGCCTCAAACGCCTTGTTCAGCTCGCGCAGGTACTGCACGCCGAAGCGATAGGCCGACAGCTCCGCCGTCAGCTCACCGAGCTGCGAGATGGCGCTGTAATAGTCGGTAAAGCAGGCGTTCAGCTTTGTATACAGCTTTTCGCTGCCGCCGCCCTTCCCCTTGCTGTCCGCGCTTTCGGCGCTGACCAACTCGTCGATGCTGCGCTGGGTCTTACCCTTGCCAAGCTTGAGATCAAAAGTTCCCGGATCATTGGCGTTGGCAGAATAGACTTCCAGTGTCGGGATCACCACATCGTTGATCTGCGCATTCGTGCTCTTCACACGCTTGGTCATCTCCGTTGTCGCAAGATAAAGCATATAGCGCGCAGCATTCGGATGGCAGATCTCGCCCAGCGCATTTTTCAGGATGCTCTCAAGCATATACGGCTGCTGCGAGTTGATCGTCTTCTGCTCATTTAGGAAAATGGCCTCCGCGGCGCTGTCCGCCACCTTTTTGGCATTGCTCCTCACGGCATTTTCGTAGTCGCGCAAAAGGTCAAGATTTTCCTTTGCCTTGCCGCGCTGCGCATCGTCGTTCTTATAATCGATCTCCTCCGAGAGGTGCGCCGTAAGGTTCTTCATGTCGCCAATGATCCCATTGTCGATCGCTTTGTGCATCTCGCCCGCCAGCGCGTTAAAGTAAGCGGACAGGCGCTTTTTCGCGTCTTTGTTCAGGTATTTTGATCGCAGATCCTTGGAGAAATTATCGCCGGAGTTGTCCATCTTATCGCAATAGACCTCCGCTCTCTCGGGCAGTTCCGTTGCGCTGAGTCCCTTTTTGCGCCCCTCCGCCAGCTTTTGTGCGTAGGCAAAGTCATATTTTCTCCACTTGCTCGCCTCGCCGTCGCCGCCGATCGCCTTGATCGCCCAGTCGTAAGCGATGTAATCCGCGATCTCTTCATAGGGGTAGCGGATCACGCCCGCGCCAATGCCGCCGAAGCGGTTGCGCCCCATATTGCCCGGATTGCTCAGTTCCTTGATAATGTTGTCTTCCACGGAGAAGGCATCCTTCTGCATGGGGCCGACATTTTGCTCATAGAGCGCCTGCGCAGCCTGCGTTACATATTGCTTGGTCGAAACAAGGGTGCTGTCCTCCGCATTCTGCCCATCCAGCAGGAAGCAAAAATCGCAGGGCAGCAGGTTGAGCGATTTGAGCTCATCCGTACCGGGATTGGCCACATCCACGTGAATGTCGCTGTAGCGCTTGAGGTCGGGATTGATATCAAAAAAGCCGGAACCTTTCATCATGAATGCGTTCATTTCCTTGATCGTTGCATAGGCATTCCTACGCTGGCTCTCGCGTTCCACCGTAGAATCGATCACGCTGTCAAGCGTTTCCGGCAGCAGGATCAGAGAGCGGACGATCAGGCTGGTATTCGGATACTTGGCGTTGACATAATCCCTGACAAACATGCTCAACGGAAGCAAAATACCCGATCCGGTACCGCCAGAGGCCGTGGTGGCGATCACTACACGCATCGCCTGCTTGAGCGCCTTGCCGGACTTGCGGAACAGCTCGTCGATGGCGTCGTACAGCGGACGGATCTTGCCGGTCTTGATCGTGGAGTTCAGCGCAAGGCGTGAGATCGCGCGCACCTGCCCTGCTCCTTCCGAAACCGTCTTGTCATACATGACGGCATTTTTGGGAAACCAGTTCTGTAATGCATCGCTGTCGTAGTCGAGATAGTTGCCCACCGTCTGCGTGTTTGATGTCTGGACAAAGTAGATGTGCGCCCCCTCGCGCGTCACGCTCGCCAGGTCATTTACATTGGTATCCAGAAAAACAAAATTGATGTTTTCCATCTCGCCCGGGCGGCAAAGATCGTGGACCTGCTTAATGATCCGGCATCCCGTTCCACCCACACCGATAAACAGGGTCTGCGCCTCCACCACGTTTTCTTTCAGGATCTCTTTTTCCATCTCTTGCTGCCTCACTTTCTCTATTTTATTCTGATATCAGTTGAATTTCAGTTTTGTCGCCATGCTCAGCGATGCCGTGCCCTCGTCATTGTCAAGCACCTCACCGCTCATGCTGCATTTTGCACCGCTGTAGATATCGAAGCTGATCGACGTATTCGCCTTTCCTCCAGGCTTCGTCAGCCTTCCCTGCGCGTCCTTCACCAGCTGCGTCGGCCCGATTTTCACGTTGCTCATAGCGCGATCGGCCGTAACGCCGACTACACGGATGCCTCGCGAGGCCGAACGAACGCGTCTTTGGCTGACCGCCTCTACCTCCATGGTAAAACTGCCCTTGGCAAAGGGGTTGGTCGGGCAACGCGGGGCGATAATCGTCACAGTACCGCGTTTTCCTCCGCCGCCCACATAACGGCAAGCCGCCCTACCCGTCACCTTTTCACCGTCCACGCTATAATCGGTTCCAAGCACGTCGATGCGCTTAGGCAGCACCTTCGTGTTCAGATACAGCCAGATCAGAAACGCCAGCAATGCAAGGATCAGGAAGAGGATCAGATAGATGAGCCACTGCGGATAGGGCTTGACCGTCAGTGTCCCTTCATCGCTCAGCAGCACTTCCTCATCGTTATCATCAAGGCCGGATACCCGGCAGACAAATGGGTATTTCCCTGATTTGACAGCCTTGTCCGTCTCAAGCTTTAACAAAAAGCCGGAGCCATCCTCCTTGCGGGCCGTCCTGAAACCGATGCCGTCACACGCCACCTCCACGTCAAGCTTTTCGCACAGCTCCGGCGTGACCGGCTCCCCGTTTACATAGACATTGGCTTCTATCGCCGGTGCATCCTTGATCTTGGAAAGCATAATGTACTTCTGCGGGATCGTAAGCTTCAAATCGTAGTCAAAAGCCCGCTTCGGAAGAACCGTAAATGTCGGCCAGCCCATATCACTCCCCTCTTTTTCGATGTGATAGCCGCTGAGATAGGTGACCTCCGCGCCAAAATCAACGCTGTCGCCTTCCGCCAGATCGATCTCCATATATCCAGCGCTGTCGCCGTGCGCTGTGTGTTTTTCTCCGTTGACCGTGCAGGAGATCGTATAATCCGTCTTTCCGAGCAGTGAGCTTTCCGTAGCATTGCCATTCTTGTCCACAAGCTGTGCATTCACCGTGTAGGCGCCGGGATAGGCTGTGTCCGCTGTGGCTGCGTTTCCCTTGCGATCCAAAAGAAACAGCTGCAGATCCACATCCGGCTCATAGTAAATGCTCACAGATGAGGCCGTGCCTGCATAACCGATCGCATAGTCGCCGGCATCTACATTCTCATAGGTCATCAGCACGCCCTGCAGGCTGCGGTCGATGCCAAACTGCCCCGCATAGCGGCCGCCGGCTCCTTTCTCCCCGTAATGCGGAGCGTAAGAGTCTATCGCCTGAACGAGCGTTCCGTCATTCTTCCCGGTCAGCGTGATGTCCGCGACTCCCTCTCCCTGAACGAAGACGATGAGCTTGCTCATGGAAAGGTCAAAGCTCACATCGCTCCCGCTCGTTTCCAGCACATCGCGGCCGAAAATGTTGTTGCTCATCGCCGTGAGCTTTGCCAAAATCGTCTGGGAATCTGAAGCCTTGTCTGCATAATAGGTATAGCGCCCGGTTGTTGTCACTTCCGGAATGATCGCGCTCTTTCCAATGCCGAGATACATCACGTTCATCGATCCGCTGCACGCCGCCAGCGTTTCGGAGAGCTTCTCCGTTGTGGCCGAACCGAGCGAACGGTTATCCTCGTAGAAATCGTCGCCGTCCGTCAGCACAATAAGCCACCTCTCATCCGCCTGTGCGCGTTTGAGCCCCTCGCTTGCGCTCCGGATCGTCTCGATCGGCGTCGCCCCCGCTTCCGGAGTGTACATCTGGCGAATGCTGGAAATACTCTGTCCGCTGCGAACAGTCAACGGTTCGTCAGATGTATACTCCATTCCATCCGCCTCGATCGGCCACATTGGATATACGGAAAGGGAATCCCCCTCGTTCATCATCGCAGCAAATACCTCTATCCCGTAGGTCGCGCGGCACCACGCCTGATTGCCGCGAATGTACATCGAACCCGAGTTATCGAACACGATGGCGATCGCGCGGCTTTTGCTGTCTTTCCCGCCCGACGCCTCCGCGCGAAGCGGGCACAGCGCCAGCAGCACCGTCACCGCCAGCAGCAAGCTGACCGCGCCGCGCGCAAAGCGCTCTCTGATACAAGTCTTCCTCATGCTTTTCTCCACCCTTCTGAAAATGCTTTTCTATGGCTCCGGCAGGCACAGCCTGCACGGCTCATATCCGCCGTCCCGCACCTCTGCACGGGGCAGCCGCCGAACATTTTCCTTGTTCTTTACATACACACAGTCTCTCTGGTGGTACTTCTCACCGGTCTCTGTAACGTAACAATCGCTCCAGTATAGTTTCTCATAGGTGAATCCTATAGCAAGGCTGGTCAACGCAAGCACCAGCACCGCGATCAGCACAGCCAGTCCCCGATGCCCCGCAGCCCAGTGCTTCAGTCTTGTACCGCGCCGGTCATCGAGCAGGCACTGTGCAAAAGCGTTCGCCTCAAACTCATCTTCCACGCTCTGCCCGAGAACGCTTGCCCGACCCATATGTCCGCAGCAGATATGACCTTCTTCGTGCGCAAGCACCTTTAGCGTCTCCTGCTCTGTCAGCCCCTCGCGCAGGAACACAAGGCGAAAATCCGCATCAGCGTAAGCAAAGCCGTTTGATCTCTGCGCCATGTCTCCCAGCCCCAGCGCCTCCAGCAGCTGTGCAACATCCTCGCTGTTGCGGATATGGTTGAAACGGACGACCGTAAAACCTTGCTCATTCAGGCTGCGCTCCAGTTCCTCCGGCGTTACGCTCGTGATCTGATAACAATGCAAAAATTCCTTTGCCTTTGCTTCTGCGTTCATTTTTTGCCTCTCAGAATATTCCTCAGCGCGCTCTGCGCCCGCAGGCGGTCTGCATCAGAGGTAAGGCGGAAATCCGTCCCGTCAAACGACCTCAGGATTGCCTCTCCCGGCTGGCGCGTGCAGCGTGCGTATTCCAGCATCAGCACTGTCTTCAGCGCATGAAGACCCTGATCGTCCAGCGCGCGCAGCATACGCAGCGTTTCCGTCTCTACGCTCTGCGGGAGGTCCATTCGTGCCGGATCTCGATTAAAGCTCTCAAATACTTGTCTCGGATAGGCCTTTCCCTCCCTGAAAGACTTTTGCGTCAAGCTGTTTGCGTCAAAATACAGCACCAGCGCCAAAAAGGTCGCCCAAGTCATCTGGCGTTTTCCGTTTTCGACCGCCGAATAGGTCTGACGTGAAACGCCGATCATTGCCGCCGCATCCTGTTGACTGATTCCCGCCAGCGCACGCAGTGCCGGCAGCTCCCCGACCAGCGCGCTGATCATTTCCCTCATTTCTTCCTCTGTAAAGACACGTTGTTGATTTTGCTCCATAGCGCCTCCCGCTGCTCTGCTCAAGGTGTTCCAAATGTTGCCATTTTACTTTTATCACTATATTCCGCGTCTTATTTTTTGTCAATCGCATTTGCGGATTTTGTCACATTTTGTCAGTTTTAACGTCATATTGATTATATTGCCGTTAAATTCTCCAAAAAAATCATTCACTTCGCCCATTTCATCATTTTGTCGGCATAATGCACAAGCCTCTGTATGGCGGCAAGGTATCTCACCAGATCCAGCAAGCCTGTCTGTTCTGAGAAAATCCGTCCGAACGAGAGGCCGGCGGCTCACAGCCAAAGCGTCCCGATCCATGCAAAATATTAACAACCATCTTGTAATATTATGCAGGTTCTTGCCGTTTTAGGGATAGGGCATTGAGGATCGCTGCGGCGGAACTCTGCGGCAGCATCCCGGATCAATGGAGTTGGAGGAACGTACCCATGAGCAAAGCAGCAGCGATGATATCCTGCGTGGAAGTTGACTTCGTATGCATAATTGCAATGGCCTGTCTGGCGCACAAGGCTGTCGGGGTCGGGTTTGACCGGCCGATCAAAAACAAGCTGTTCGAGCGGGCGTTATGGTTCGCTGTAGCGGCGTGCGTCATGGAAGTCATCTGGGACATCCACGCCGGCGGCTATATTACACTGGGGCAAGGCGTGGGATGGCTGGTCAACGCTGCATATTTTATGTGTCTGGAATTGTCCGCTTTCGCATGGTTCATCTATGCAGAGGTCGTAGAGAACAAGAATATCCTCCACAATCGCAGAAGATTTTTGCTGAGCAGTATCCCTCAGTGGGTGCTGGCGGCACCGCTGCTGGCGTCGGCCTTCAACGGCTGGATATTCTCCGTGGATGAGGCGGGCGCGTATCACCGGGGGCCGCTGTTTTTTGTGCAGCTTCTGTGTTCCTACGGCTATGTGGTCTACACGATGACAAGGAGCCTGCGGGTCGTGCTGCTGCGGAAAAACACATCGAGCAGGAGGGAATACATAGCCATCGCGTCTTTCGCTCTGCCGGTTTTGATCTGCGGCGCGCTGCAATATCTGATGCCGCAGCTGTCTTTGGCCACGGCGGGCATTATGATCTCCTATATGCTGGTATATCTGAATTCCCTGCAGTTGATGGTTTCGCTCGACCCGGTGACGGGGATCAGCGACCGGCGCCAGTTTCTGCTGTCGCTGCACTCGCGGGCGGAGACTCTGCGGGGCAATGCGCGGCTGTACTTCTTTTTCATCGATGTTGACAATTTTAAGAACATCAACGACCGGTTTGGGCACGACGAGGGAGATCATGTGCTGCGGCTCGTAGCGGAATCCCTCCGAACCGTCTGCACCGAATATGGCGCATCCTACGGGCGGTACGGCGGCGACGAGTTTACAGCAGCCTATACTGCGGAGGATGAACTGAGCGCAGAGCGCTTCTGCCGTCAGCTGGAGAATACGCTGGCACGGCGGCTGGAGGAAAGCCGCGCCGACAGCGTGGGATTGAGCATTGGCGTGGTGGAATTCCGGCAGGGACAGGAGAGCGTGCAGGATCTCATCACCAGAGCCGGCCGGGAAATGTATCTGGCGAAGGAAAGAAAAATACAGGCGGAGGCATGACCGCCCGCGCGCATAAAGCCATGGAAAACAGGCTCAAACGTCTGTGGAACCGGCTCGCAGTTGGGAGTACGCTGCGGCGGCTGATGGAGGAACACTTCGACGGAGTGCTTCTGATCGAGTGTGCCACGGGGGAGATCTGGGAGCTGGGAGAGAAATTCTCCGCCAAGCTGCGGGCCGGGCGGAGCACCATGGACGGCGTGCCCTACGATCAGCAGCGGCAAGCGCAGACAGAAGGTACATATCGAGTACGACCTTGTGGGCTACATTCCTGTGGATGAACTGCTAAAAGCGGAACAGGCATGACCAAAGTCATGCCTGTTCCAAGAAATTTGAATTTTACTGTCTTACCAGCAGGGAGCCTTCGCCCTTTTGTTTTAGGGTTTGTTTTGCTCATCTTTAAGAAAATAAGGGTTGAGATTATGCGGAGAGGGGGACTTATCATGAACGATATTCTAAAGCGGTTTTGTTGGTTGGACGACAAAATGACCGCCGGTATCGTCCGGCGGTCATTTTATCGTCTTGGCGTTATCTCGGCCTTCTGCGATCGTGCTCGGCGTAGTAGGCGCGCTTGCTCCCGAGCATCTTCTCGTCCGCCTCGCGGACCAGCTCTCTTAGCCCGTTTGCCGCCTCGCAGACGGCGATGCCGTAGGAGATGCTGTGGCCCTGCGCGGCAAGGCTTTCAGAAACCGCCCGCATCCGCGCCTCGTATTCCGCCTCTGCCGCCGGCGCGGGAAACACGACGAACTCGTCGCCGCCGACGCGGTAGAGATCGTCCCTCGGAAACTGCTCCCGCAGACGCTCTGCGACCGCGCGCAGCAGCTGATCGCCCGCCTCGTGACCGCGCTCGTTGTTGATCTCGTGCAGGCCGTTCGCGTCGATATAAATGCAGGCGGCCGGAGCGATGACGCGCTGGTCGCTCTTGCGCAGACACTTCTCATAGGCGACACGGTTCATCAGGCCCGTGCCCTGGTCCGTAATGCTCATACGGTAAACGTCGCGTCGCGCCGAGGCGAGATAGCAGACCATAAAGCCAAGATAGCTCAGCAGCAGCGCGGTGACAATGATCGCCATCATCGAAAGCGTCTGCACCACGCCGCGCGTGCCCGCCAGCGCCTCAGCCTCGCTCACGCCGAGCACAACGCTCCAGTTGTTGATGCCGACAGGCTCGTAGTGCAGGTAGAGCGTCAGCCCCGTGGAGCGGGATACGGTGCACATATCGCCGCCGATGCCGTTGGGGATTTTTTTCATCGCCTCCTCGTAGGTGTAGCCCTTGAGCATTTTGCGGCCACGCAGCTCCGAGAGGTTGCCGAGCGAGTCATGCC
>CAKTRT010000017.1 GCA_934597535.1 uncultured Oscillospiraceae bacterium
CTTCGTACCGTGTTCCCTGCCTTTGAAAACATTGATTTTACTGACTTTTTCATGTTTTCTTATTAGGAGGCGGGGAAGTCCGTCTCCCTTTTTTTGAATTTAGTTAGTTTATGAGCCATTCCGGCCGCGATCGTTTTTTGATGCCCGACACGACGCCCATCGCAGCGAACAGCGTCACAATCGACGAGCCGCCGTAGCTGAAAAACGGCAGCGTCAGTCCGATGACCGGCAGCAGGAAGAGACACATGCCGAGGTTTGCGATCGTCTGAAAGATCAGCATCCCCGCCATGCCGACGCACACAAGGCTCTCCATGCGGCTCGGCGCTTCGCGCGCAACGATCAGGCAGCGGACAATGATCGCCAGCAGCAGCACAATGACGAGAAGGCAGCCGATAAAGCCCAGCTCCTCGCCGCAGACGCAGAAGATGAAGTCCGTCTGCCGCTCGGGAAGGCTCCACTTAGCGGATGATTGCGTCTGCGTGCCTTGGAACAGCCCCTGCCCCGTCAGCTTGCCCGAGCCGAGGGCGAGCATACCGCGTGTCTGCTGGAAGCCCTTTTTGTCCGGCTGATAGCTGTGGTCAAGGATGACCTTGATGCGGTCGTACCAGTCCCCGCGCAGAAGGCCGAGGTTCCACGCGGCGAGAAACGCGCCCACCGCGCCGCCGATGCCGAGAATGATCCACCGCAGGGCAAAGCCCGCGGCAAAGGCCATGCACAAAAAGGCGAAGAGATAGACAAGCCCGCTGCCCGCGTCCTTGGAGATGATATAGTAGAAGACAAACATCGCGCCCGCGTGCGCCGTGGGCTGGATGACGTTCGCAAAGCTGCGCAGGTCGCGCTTTTCCTGCAAAAGCGCAAGCTGGCGCGCGAGCAGGAGGATGAAGGTGATCTTCACGATCTCGGCAGGCTGGACGGTGATGGGAAAATTCTCCAAAAAACCAACGCCAAGACTCTCGCCGATGTCGTTCACGCCGAGCCATGCGCGGTTTCCGTTTCGCGTGAGGCCAAAGGGCGTGCGCAGCAGCAGGATGAAGCCGAAGTTGAAGATGAGCAGCCATTTCCATTTTTTGCTCAATTCCCCCACATCGACCGCCGAAAAGAAGAAGTACAGAAGCACGCCGATCAGCAGTCCGAAGCCCTGAATGGCGACGTATTTGAGCGTGCCGCGAAAGTGCGTGGCGCTTGCGATGAGCACCATGCCGTAGAGCGTGGAGACCGTACACAGCGCCAGCAGCACAAGGTCGGACTGGCGCACCACATCGGCCAAGAACGCTCTGACCTTTCCCATGATCTCACGCTCCTTTCGTACAAAAACTGCAGTGTATTGTACCACATTTTCGTGCGCCTGTAAACGCACTTTTCCCGGAAAAGCGCGGAAAAAGAATTGTAAAGCCGTGATCGCTGTGCTATACTGTCTGGTAATATGGGTTAGAATGGGGTCAGGAGGCGAAGAAATGCAGTTTGTGTCACACAGCGCGGAGGAGACCGAGCGCTTCGGCGAAGCGCTCGCGCACGATCTTCGAGCGGGCGACGTGCTCGCCTTCACCGGCTCGCTCGGCATGGGAAAGACCGCCTTCACGCGCGGTCTTGCGCGCGGTCTCGGCTGCCGCTCTCGCGTCACAAGCCCGACGTTCACCATCGTGAACGAATACGAGGGGAAAACGCCGCTCTTCCATTTTGATATGTACCGCCTCGGCTCGTCGGACGAGCTGTTCGACATCGGTTGGGACGATTATCTTGCCCGCGGCGGCGTATGCGCCGTCGAATGGAGCGAGCGCATATCCGATGCGCTGCCGGACGGCACGATCTTCGTTGATATCGCCCGCGGCGAAAAGGGCGCGGATTCGCGCATCATCACGGTCACGGGAGGCAGATTCGCATGAAAATTCTCGCTCTGGAAACATCGGCAAAGAGCGTTTCCTGCGCGGTGGTGGAAGACGGCGCGCCGCTCGCCTCCGCCTACCAGTGCACGGGGCTGACGCACAGCCGGACGCTGCTGCCGATGGTGGACGCAATGCTCAAAAACGCCGATCTGACGCTCGAGGATATCGGAGCCATCGCCATCGCGGCGGGGCCGGGCTCGTTCACGGGCCTTCGCATCGGCATCGCGGCGGTCAAGGGCCTTGCGTGGGCGGCGGACAAGCCGTGTCTCGGTGTTTCGACGCTCGAAGCCATGGCGCAGAATGCCGCGCACATTGACGGACTGATCGTCGGCGCGATGGACGCGCGCCGCGCTCAGATCTACAATGCGGTTTTTGAGGCGAAGGACGGCGCGCTGACGCGCCTGATCCCCGACCGCGCCATTTCCCTTGAAGCGCTCGCAGACGAGCTCGCAGGCGAGACGCGGCGCATCACTGTCCTCGGAGACGGCGGCACGCTGTGCTGGCGTTATCTCACAGAACACGGCGCAAAGTGCCTGCTCGCGCCCGCAGCGCTCCTCTATCAAAACGCCGTGGGCGTTGGCCTTGCAGCTGAGCGCGCCTATGCGCGCGGTGAGGCGGTCAGCGCGCAGGCGCTTTTGCCCGTCTATCTCCGTCCCGCGCAGGCCGAACGGCTCAGAAGCGAAAAAGCAGACCGGTGAGCAAACAACATTTACATATCATTTCATTTTAATGGAGGTCAAAGCAATGGAAGCCAAATTCAACGACAAAGTACACATCATGAACCACCCCCTCGTCGCCCACAAGCTGACCATCATGCGCGATGAAAACACCAGCGTCAAGGATTTCCGCGAGCTCGTGTCCGAGATCGGCATGCTCATCACCTACGAAGCCACGCGCGACCTTCCGCTGACCACCAAACATATCAAGACCCCCATCTGCGAAATGGACGCCCCCACGCTCGCGGGCAAGAAGTTCGTTGTCGTCCCCATTCTGCGCGCCGGTCTCGGCCTTGTTGACGGCGTGCTGCGCATGGTGCCCTCCGCCCGCGTGGGTCACATCGGCATGTACCGCGACGAGGAAACGCTCGAGCCCCATCCCTACTTCTGCAAAATGCCCAAGGATGTCGCTGAGCGCGACGTGCTGATCGTTGATCCGATGCTTGCCACCGGCGGCTCTGCCTGCGAAGCCATCGGCGAGATGGTCAAGCGCGGCTGCAAGCACATCACGCTCATGGTGCTCGTCGCCGCTCCCGAGGGCATCAAGGCCGTTCAGGAGAAGTACCCCGACGTCAACATCTACGCCGGCGCACTCGATGATCATCTCAACGAGCACGGCTACATCGTCCCCGGCCTCGGCGACGCGGGCGACCGCATTTTCGGCACGAAGTAACTTCAATGAAACCGACTTACGTCGCTTTCATTGAGAAAGATTCGCGTCGCTCTGTGCCTCATTGTCTGCACAAGCAGACAATTCGACACTCGCTTTGCGCAAAGAGTAATTCCTGACGCACATGTCGTCAGGAATTGCGATTTTAATTGTTTTCCGCCTGCGGGCGGAAAATGATACGAAGAATCTTCACAATTTTGCCATTGCATTATCTCGCATCATTCGTTATAATGATTGGGCATTTTCAATAGCATTTTGCAAATCTGCAAAACCCAATAATTGAGAGGACTGAACAAACAAAATGAGTGCATCCAGAGAAAAGAAGAGCCGCCAGGAAAGTCTGGCAGGCGGTTATGTCGATCCCCGGACAAAGCGTGAAAAGGACGAGCAGGCGAAGGATCGCCGTACCAACGCCCTTTACATCGCCGTCGCCGTCATCTTTGTGATCGTCGGCATCGTTGTTACGGTCGCCAATTCCAAGGTGATCGAGCGCAAGGCCGACGCGCTCACCATCGGCAATGAGACCTACACGGCCGCTGATGTGAGCTATTTTTACAACAATATCTACAGCAGCTTTGTCTCCAAGAATTCCTATTATCTGAGCGCTTATGGTCTGGACACTACCAAGTCGCTCAAGGAGCAGAGCTGCCCCATCAACGACGGCACCTGGTACGACTATTTCCGCGATCAGGCCATCACCAGCATGACCTCCTACTCCCTGCTTGCGCAGAAGGCGGAGGCCGAGGGCTTTGACGGCAGCGAGGCCGTGGAGCA
Organism: uncultured Oscillospiraceae bacterium; assembly: GCA_934597535.1. Classification (GTDB taxonomy): domain Bacteria; phylum Bacillota; class Clostridia; order Oscillospirales; family Oscillospiraceae; genus Hominicoprocola. Next base: position 4,044 of record CAKTRT010000017.1, read on the forward strand.
GTCCGTGCAGGATACGTTTGCCGATCTGGACACTGCCGCCGCTTCCGCCGGTTACACCCGCGCGCAGTACATCAAGGCCGTCTGCGGCCCGCTGGTCAACGAAAAGATCTTCGAGCGCAACATCCGCATGATGGCGCTGGCACAGGCCTATTCCAGCAGCTATGCCGACTCCCTGTCCTACACCGCTGAAGAGGTGCAGGCCGCTTACGACGCTGACCCCAAGAGCTATCAGAGCGCCGACATTGAGTACATTCTCTTCACCTCCGCTGCCGGCGACGACGCAACGGACGAAGAAAAGGCCGAGCTTCTCGAGCAGGCCAAGCAGAAGGCCGAGACCGCTCTCTCCCGCTATGCGCAGGGTGAGACGTTCGATGCCATCGGCGAGGATATGGAAGGCACCTACGCGCACATCGGCTATGCTGAAAACGGCGCTTCCGATATGCTGACCTGGGCGTTTGACGATGCCCGTCAGGAGGGCGACACCACCGTCGCCGCCTATGGCGAGAAGGGTTATTACGCTGTGCTCTTCCACTCCCGCAGCCGCAACGACTATCACACGGTTTCCGTGCGTCATATCCTTGTTGACAGCGAGGAGAAGGCCAACGAGCTCCTGCAGCAGTACAACGACGGCGAGAAGACCGAGGACGCCTTCGCCGCGCTGGCCGTCGCCAACTCCACCGACCCCGGCAGCGCCAGCAACGGCGGCCTGTACTCCAACATCTACAAGGGTGAGATGGTCCCCTCTTTCGAGGACTGGTGCTTCGATCCCGCGCGCCAGAGCGGCGACACGGGCATCGTCGAGTCCAGCAACGGCTATCACGTGATGTACTTCGTCGAGACCAATCCCCAGCCCTACTGGTACTACAAGGCTGACCTTGATCTCAAGAACGACGCTTACGACGAGTGGTACGCCGGTATCACCGACGGCGTTGAGACCGAGCAGCTTGACGGCATGAAGTACGTCGGCTGATCTCCCTTCCGTCTGAAAAGCTGCCGGTCACTGACCGGCAGCTTTTTATCGCCATTAGCCTTTTCTTGAGGAGCTTACTTATGAACGATCAGTTTTTACGCACGCAGATGCTGCTTGGCGCAGATGCCATGGAGCGCCTGTGCCGCAGCCATGTGGCGGTGTTCGGTCTCGGCGGCGTCGGCAGCTACGCGGTCGAAGCGCTGGTGCGCTCCGGCATCGGTGAGCTGACGCTCATCGACGATGACAGCGTGAGCGTCACGAACCTGAACCGCCAACTGGAAGCACTGCACTCCACTGTCGGCCAGGACAAGACCGATGCCGTTGCCGCGCGGTGCCGCGACATCAACCCCGGCATCGTGCTCCACACGATCTGCGCACGCTACGACGCTGCGCACCGCGAGGCGTTCTTTTCCGCGCACTATGACTATATCATTGACGCGATCGACACGGTGTCGAGCAAGCTCGACCTGATTGAAAGTGCGCTCTCGCGCGGCATTCCGATCATCTCCGCCCTCGGCACGGGCAACAAGACCGACCCGTCTCAGCTGCGCATTGACGACATCTCCAAAACCTACAACTGCTCGCTTGCGCGCGTGATGCGCAAGGAGCTGCGTGAGCGCGGCATCAGGCACCTGCGCGTAGCCTACTCCCCTGAGCTGCCCGCAAAGCCTGAGGCGCTGGAAGCCCCGCCCCCCGGTCGTCGCAGCGTACCGGCAAGTCTCACATGGGTCCCCGGCTGCGCGGGGCTGATGATGGCCGGCGATGTGGTCCTCACGCTCGCCAACGGCGGGAAAGCAGGGGCGGCGGAATGATCCCGACCGGAGTCCTCGTCAACGCCGCCGCGATCGCGGCGGGCAGCCTTGCCGGCATTCTGCTGGGGAAATTTATCCCCGCGCGGCTCAACGACGCCGTAGAAAAGGGCGTAGCCCTATGCGTGCTTTACATCGGCGTTGATGGGATGCTCGCGGGCGAAAACACGCTCGTCGCTATCCTGTCCATCGTGCTCGGCGCGCTCATCGGTGAAGCGCTGCGCCTCGACGACCGCGTGCATGCGTTGGGCGACTGGGTCGAGCGGAAATTCGGCGGTCAGCGGTCAGGTGTGTCCCTTTCCGAAGGCTTTGTCTCCACCTCTCTCCTTTTCTGTGTGGGGGCAATGGCCATCATGGGCGCGCTGGATTCCGGCCTGACCGGAGATCACGCCACACTCTACGCCAAATCCACACTTGACGGCATCACCGCCATCGTCTACTCCTCCACCATGGGCATCGGCGTAGCACTCTCGGCCATTCCCGTTCTGATCTACGAGGGACTGATCGTGCTCGGCGCGTCCGTCATCGGGCCGTATCTGACCGAAGCCGTTATCCTTGAGATGAAATGCGTCGGCTCGATCCTGATCCTCGGCCTGTCGCTCAACATGCTGGGACTCACAAAGCTCAAGGTCATGAATTATGTCCCCGCTGTCTTTCTGCCCATTCTGCTGTGCAGATTTCTGTAAAATGTCAAAGGCGTCCCGCCGCAGCGGGGCGTTTTTTTGTCGCAGCAAAAAAATGTGACGAATTTATGAACATTCGATTGACATTTTTTGTGCAAACTTGTAAAATTGTTACAATGTGGTGGATTGTATGGGAACAATGTCCATTTCGCAGCTCACTTTGCAAAACGCCGCGGCCCCCTTGCAAAATAACACACTGGGAGGACTTTCCTGATGCGAGATCTCAAGCACCTGATCTACTTTGAAAATCTCCTGCAAGAGGCAAACAACGACCTGGTCAAGCAGGCCAAGGACGAGGGCAGGCTGGCGCTTGGCTACACCTGCTATTTTATGCCCGAGATCCTGCTGGATCTGCCCGGCTGCTTTTCTTCGCGCCTGCGCGCGCCGCGCTGCTCCTCGCCGGATATGGCGACCTATTACATGTCCGCACGCACCTGCCATTACGGGCGCTGTCTTTTCGAGCGCGCGCTCGAAGGCGGCTTCAACTATCTCGATGCACAGCTTGCCACCGAGACGTGCACTGTCACCTGCCGCTTTCAGGAGCATTTGCAGCGCATGCCCGGCGTGATCAGCAACCCACGCTTCAAATGCGAGTTCACCGACGTGCCGTTTAAAAAAACGGAAAACAGCATCGATCATTACGAGGCTCAGCTGCAGGCCCATGTGCTCGACTTCCTGCGTGACAACTACGGTGTGGACACCTCGGACGCGGCCATCCTCAAGGCCATGGACGAGCATAACGAGGTCTGCCGCCTTGTGCGCGAGATCGGCAACTTCCGCAAGCTGGAGCAGCCCACCATCACGGGCTATGAGTTCCATGTCATCACACTGGTGACGATGGTCTGCCCGAAGTACCTGATCATCGACAAGCTGCGCGAAACGCTCGATGAGCTCAAGACCCGTGAGCCGGACGCCAAACCCGCCTACCGCTGCAAGGTCGTGCTCGCTGGCAGCGAGAACGACGATCCCGGCTTCATCCAGCTTATCGAGAGCTGCGGCGCGCTCGTAGTGGCTGACCGCTTCTGCTATGGCGCGGTCGAAGCGCGCGAGCCGATCGAGATCCGCGAGGGCGAAACGCCGCTGCGCGCCATCGCGCGCCACTATCTGCTCAACAGCAACTGCACGCGCTTTATGGAGCAGGCGGAGATGCGCCGCCGCAAGCAGTTCATCGCCGACCTTGCCAAGGAATATCACGCCGACGGCGTGATCGTCGCCAGCAACAAATTCTGCGAATACTGGAGCTATGAGCGCGTGATCGACACGGTCGTGCTCCAGCGCGATTTCGGGCTTCCCGTGTGCTCGATCGAAAAAGAATACATCAACTCCGCATCCGGCCAGCTCCGCACCCGCTTCCAGGCGTTTGTCGAGAGCGTGGAGATCAAGAAGCTGCAGGAGGGTAAGAAAAATGGCTAAGTTCAACTTCAAGCTGCCCGAGATCAAAAAGCCCGCATTCAGGAAGCCGAAGCGCAAAAAGGCCGAAAAGAACTCCTCCGTCACGGTGGACTGCAAAAAGCTTGCGCGTGATTTCTGGTACGGCAAGCCGGATGGCGAGCGCCGTCTCGGCGACCTCTACATTCCCAAGACCGGCCTTTACCGCCACCGCGAGTGGCGCGGCGTGAAGGATACCTTCTATTACTTCCACATGGTGTGGCTGTATAACTACGCCCACATGGTCATGGACATCAACAAGTATGGCGGTCTTCCGGTGTTTCTCAAGGGCGTGTGGCGCTACCGCTGGATGGGACAGACCTACCTCACGGTCATGCACTGGTTCGACCGCGGCATGGAGGGGCTGCGAGGCGAGACGCTGCGCGCCTGCCCGTGGCATTACCGCGGCATGGTCAATGCCACGATCCGCCAGTTCATGCAGATGTTCCACAACGACCTGAACATCAATGGTGAAAAGGCCCGCGCGCGTCATGACAAGACGATGGCGCACGACGAGACCGTCTGGGGCGGCATCTTCTATCCGTTCAGCAAGGAAGTGGAAAACGTTCCGCTGCAGATGGTACCCTACTTTGTCACCTGCCACGTCAACAACCACACGGTGCTCAACTATATCGACGCCATTCAGTCCATCGGCCTTCCCGGCGATCCCTGTCCGATGTGTCAGGCAGAGGCAGGTCTGTTCGTGCTTGACGATATGCCCGACTATTTCAAGGCCGTCATCACCTCGAACGAGGCGTGCGACGGCAGCGTGGCGACCTCCATCATTCAGGACTGGCTCATCAATAAGCCGCTGTTCGCCATGCCGCAGCCGATGCAGTTCGACGATCCGCTGGTGCAGAAGCACTGCCAAAAGGAGATCGAGGAGGCGTGGAAGTTCATCGAGGAGCAGACCGGCGTGCCGTTTGACTACGAGCAGCTGTGCAGAAAGCTCGAGCGCCAGAACGAGCTGCAGCGCTTCGAGTGGGAAAAGTGGGATGTGGCCGCTAAGACGAGCTCCTACCCCATCAACGGCGTTTCGCAGGCGCTCTACCGCATCTATCAGTCCCAGTACGGCGACCTGCCCATCTGGCACGAGGTGGACAGGCACGTGAGCAAGATCCTCTACAAGTGCGTGGAGAAGAAGATCGACACCTTCCCGCTGACGCGCCACCGTGTGATCGCGTGGTCCTGCGCGCCGCTCTACTACTCCAACTGGTGCACATGGGCCTATAACTGCTGGGGTCTCAACACGGTCATCAATATGGACTCGCTGATGTTCGACATGACCATCCGCACCGACGGCTATGAGCATACGCTCGAGGACATGGCGCGCTACCACGAATGGGCGCCCATGCGCCGCATGGCCGTCGGCGGCATGCACCACATCTTCGAGCTGTGGGAGAATATGGAGCGCTTCAACTGCGACATGGTCATGATGTACGACCAGCTGCAATGCAAAGGCATGCAGGGCGTGCACGGACTCTTCGAGGACGAGTTCCGCAAGCGCAACATACACGCCATCTGGATGCCGCACGCGCTGCCAGACAAGCGCACCGTCTCCCGCGCGGAGATCCGCCGCATCATCAACGATTACATGACCACCGTCATGCAGGAAGAGCCGATCGATCCCTCCCTGCTCGACTTTGACGACAGCGACAGCTGGTAAAGGAGGAACGCCATAATGAAACGAATCCGCAAAGAGCGCAGGGGCTGCTGCATCTGCCGCTTCCTCGGCAGAGCGCTCGGCCTTCTGTGGAAGATCTTCAAGCTTCTCGCCAAGGCGCTCGGCAAGCTGGCCGCCATCCTCGCACCGGTATACGCCATCCTGTTCGCAGTTTTCTACTTTGACCTTGATGGCAAGCTCCTTTACTATGTGGTCGAGCCGTTCCTCTGCAAGCACTACGACAGGATGGAACGCAAGAATCCGCTCGAGCAGCCGTATGATATGATGTAATAAATCATGACCACCGGTAAACCGGTGCTTTAGCCCCCCCCCCGAAAGGGGCGTTGAAGGTTTGACGCTGCATTACCATTTCAGGCAGCCGCTTCAAGCGGCTGCCTCTTTATGTCCTCTTGTTCTTGCCGCCTGTAACGGGTCTATGTATTTTTTCTCGGACACCAGCGTCTCGGCCGCCTTACACCAAGCCAAGCAGAAGTAGCGTTTTATAACGCAGCAATAGGATAAAAGAAAATGCCTACAGCATTGACCAGTCCAAAAAGGGCTGTCCAATTTACTGTAGGCATTCCATTTGGTGGAGGCGGCGGGAGTCGAACCCGCGTCCGAAAGCACTTTAACAGGATTTTCTCCGGGCGCAGTCAGGATTTAAGCATTCCCTCCACGCAAGGACACCTGACAGACCTTACGCTTCAGTAGAGTCATGATGCATGGGCGTGTCAACTCTTTCACGCCTCACGTTCGCCGCTACACGACGCCTTCCCCGGGCCGCGGCCCTCCCGGTTCAGACGGCTGCCTTAATTAGGCAGCGACAGCAACTTCGTTGTTGTTCTTTAATTTATAAGTTACCCGTTTTATAGAGGCCAGGCGCCTCTGCCCGCTTATCCTGCCTCCACACCCCCGTCGAAACCGGTACGCCCCCGTGTGAGCGGCGCACGACAAGTGCGCCGCGAATACGGGAAACCCGTCAGGTATGCGAAAGCAAAAGGAAATGAAATTACATCTTCTCCGGCTCGGGATAGTCAACGCCCTGCGTATCCACGCGGATGGTCTTGATGACCTGTGGCTTTTTCGGCATGTCGTTGTACATGTTGCGGTTCACGCGGGAGATGTCCACAGCGGCCTGCGCATTCTCGGTGATCTTACCAAACGCCGCATACTGACCGTCAAGGTGCGGCGCGTCGGCCACCATGATGAAAAACTGGCTGCCCGCGCTGTCGGGGATCATCGTGCGCGCCATCGAGAGAACGCCCAGCGTGTGCTTGAGATCGTTCTTGAAGCCGTTGGCGGAAAATTCACCCTTGATCTCGTAGCCGGGGCCGCCCGTGCCGTTGCCGTCCGGGTCGCCGCCCTGGATCATAAAGCCGGGGATGACACGGTGGAAGACAACGCCGTCATAAAAGCCGGAGTTCGCCAGAGCGATGAAGTTGTTGACGGTGTTGGGCGCGATCTCTGGATAGAGTTCGCCGCTCATCACCGCGCCGCTTTCCATTTCGATGGTCACGATCGGATTTGCCATAATTTCTCTCCTTATCTCCGCGCTTTCATCGCGCGGTCGATCTCGCGCTTGGCGTCACGCTTGGCGGCGTCCTCGCGCTTGTCGTAGTTTTTCTTACCCTTGCACACACCGACTTCGACCTTCACGCGCGCGTCCTTGAAGTAAACGCTCAGCGGGATCAGCGCGTAGCCGTCCTGCTTGATGAGCGAATAGAGCTTGCCTATCTCGCGCTTGTGCAGAAGGAGCTTTTTGGGCCGGTCGGGGTCATGGTTGAAGATATTGCCCTTGTCGTAGGGCGAAATGTGCATCGACAGCACGTTCGCCTCGCCGTTTTTGACGATGACATAGCTGTCTTTCAGGTTGAGCGTGCCGGCGCGGATGGACTTGACCTCCGTGCCCTTGAGCTCGATGCCCGCCTCATAGCGGTCCTCGACAAAATAGTCATGGAATGCCTTGCGGTTCTGCGCCGCGATCTTGATCCCCTTTTTCTCCGCCACGGCACATCCCCCTTTCCTTTGGCGAGAGCCAGTATAGCATGATTTTACCCGCCGCACAAGAGCTGTAATCAAAATGTAATAATATTTGAATTCCCTGTGGCAATTTTCGCCGCTCTGTGCTATGATGTAAGTTGAATTTGTATCACTTTCAAGGGGTGAGCCGTGATCGACCTTTCCTTCCGTGTTACGCTGCCTGCGCCGCTGCTGCGGGCGGTCATGCTGCTGTCCGTCAGCCTGCTGTGCCTGTATGCACTCACGTCCGCTTCCGTTGCTGCAGAGCCGGATGCCTCCGCTGTCATTGAGGAAAAAGATCGTCCCGCTGGCGAGCAGAGCGCCGAAGATATCCTTGCAGGCGCCTGCACCATCGTGCACGGAATGGGACAGCTCCGCAACGTCACCGTGCTCAACTGCCGCGAGGGCTTCGAGCACTACTATGCACTGGGCGCGCGGGTATTCGAGGTCGATCTGCGCATGACGAGCGACGGGCAGGTCGTGCTGCGGCACGACTGGCGCGCAGGATGGCAGAGCGGCATCAGCGAGCTGATGATCCCAACCTTCGATAAATTCATCTCAACACCCATTCTGAACGAGTACACCCCCATGAGCTTCCGTGATCTGCTGCTGCTGATGGAGGAGTATCCCGATATCTGCATCGTCACCGATACCAAGTTCACCGACGCTGAAGTTGTGACCGCGCAGTTTTCCGCCATGCTTGACGATGCGCACGCGCTGGGGCTGTCCTACCTGTTCGACCGCATGGTGATCCAGGTCTACTCGCCGCTGATGTTCCGCGTGGTGGATCATCTCGGCCATTTTCCGCACTACATCTACACACTTTACGCCGAGGGCTTTGACCGCAGCGAGGATGCGCTGCGCAAAAGGCTCGCCTTCTGCCAGGAAAACGGCATTCACGGCATAACGATGTGGTCCTACTGGTGGGACGCGCATTATGCCCACATCACTGAGGCATACGGCGTGCGCTGCTACGTTCATACCGTCAATGACGCCGCCGAGGCTTCGGCGCTGCTGCGCAGCGGCGTCAGCGCCGTCTATACCGACAGTCTCATCCCCGATGATCTGCAAGGAGTAAACGATCCATGAAACTGAAGGAAACCTTTCTCCGCCGTGAGGAGATCTACCACGGCCGCATTCTCAATGTGCACGTCGATACCGTTCGCCTGCCGAACGGCAAGGAGAGCACGCGCGAGGTCGCCGATCACCCCGGCGGCGTGGCGGTCGTCGCTCTCGACAAAAACTACAATGTACTCACCGTGAAGCAGTACCGCTATGTTTTCTCCCGCGTGCTTGAGGAGATTCCCGCAGGGAAATTGGAGCGCGGCGAAGATCCGTATGAAGCTGCGCTGCGCGAGCTCAGGGAGGAAACAGGCGCGATCCCGCAGCGCATGACGGATCTCGGCAAGCTGCTCGTCTCCCCCGGCTGCTATGGCGAGGTGCTGCACCTTTACCTTGCCGAGGGGCTGACCTTCGGTGAGCAAAATCCGGACGAGGACGAATTTCTGGAACTCTACCGCACGCCGTTTGCTGAAATGCTCACGCGCGTCATGCACGGAGAGATCGAAGACGCGAAGACTGCCTGCGGCATCCTCAAGGTGCACGCTCTGCGCACCGTACGCTGAAGCGCCGCATAAAACGAGAAACAGGAGAGAAAGCACCGATGGAACAGAAGAAAACGATCCTCATTGTGGAGGATGAAAAAAATATCGTTGATATCATCCGCTTCAACCTGCAGCGCGCGGGCTATGATACGCTTGAAGCCTACGACGGCGAGGCCGGCCTTGCCGCAGCGCGTGAAAAAAAGCCCGACCTCATCTTACTCGATGTGATGATGCCAAAAATGATGGGCTTTGACGTCTGCCGCGCCCTGCGCGGCGAGGGCGATAACGTGCCTGTCATCATTCTGACCGCGCGCGAGGAGGAAGAGGATAAGATCCTCGGCCTTGAGATCGGCGCGGACGATTACATCACCAAGCCCTTCTCCATGCGCGAGCTGCTCGCGCGCGTCAAGGCCAACATCCGCCGCACCGCCATGCAGTCCGCCCCAACCGGCGAGGACAGCGCCATGAGCGCCGGCGGCGGCATCACCATCAATACTGACAGTTTTCAGGTCTATAAGAACGGCACGCCCATTGACCTGACGCAGCGCGAATACGAACTTCTGACGTTTCTCGCCAGTCACCCCGGCAAAGTCTTTTCGCGCGTTGACCTCATGGAGCAGGTATGGAACTACGGCTATGTCGGCGATGATGCACGCACCGTGGATGTCACCGTCCGCCGCCTGCGCGAAAAGATCGAAAACGATCCCGCCTCCCCCGCCTATATTCTCACGCGCCGCGGCGTCGGCTACTATTTTTCCGCCCAGACCTGAAAGACGCTGAATTCCCGCGAAAGGAGTACCGCCCATGTTCCGCAGCCTGCACATGAAGCTCGTGATGATCATGCTGCTGCTCGTCACCTCCCTGATGGCGGTGGTCGGCGCGTTTTTGATGACCAGCGTCACGAACTTTTATATCAACGACTTCTACGAGCAGATGAACGAAACGTTTGGCGAATCCAACGCCGCTTTCGTCAATACACTGCGCGAAGAGGCCGCGCAGGAGGACGGCGCTGCGCGCCTGCAGACCATACTCGAGGCCTCCTCCGGTACGCTGAGCATCGACTCGCGCAACCGTAACTACTATATCCTCAACGCACAGAATGGCAAAGTGCTCGCTTCGAGCAACGACAGCGCCGACACGCTGGAGCAAACGGAAAACATCCTTGCCGCCCGCAACGGCGTAGTCGGCGACCACAGCGATCTTGCCGCAAGCTACATGGATGTGGCCATTCCCATTTCCGGCGGCAGCAACAGCTTTATCATCTATATCCGAGACAACCGCACCACGGTCTCGTCGCTGAACTCCGAGCTGCTGTTCATCATCCTGCAGGCGCTGCTCGTCGGTCTTCTTGTTTCAGTGCTTCTCTCGTTCCTGCTGGCAAAAACGATGATCGATCCCATCGAAAAGCTGACCGAGGGCGCCGAGCGCGTCGCCGCCGGCGACTTTGACGAAACGCTTGCCGTCGAATCGACAGACGAGATCGGCGTGCTGACCACCACGTTCAACGACATGGCGTCCGTCCTCCATTCCACGCTCGAAGCGGTGGAAAATGAGCGCAACAAGCTCGACACGCTGTTCCTCCACATGAGCGACGGCGTCGTCGCCTACGACGGCAGCGGCAAGCTCATCCACTGCAACCCGGCCGCCTGCGAGCTTTTGGATCGCACGGCGGAGAGCTGTGTCTACAGCGAGCTGTTTGAGTCTATCTGCCCATTCTCCCATGTCATCGCCATGCAGCGCAGCGACTATGTCGAAGCCGAGCTTTCCGTAGGCGAGCGCAGTGTGGAGCTTTACTTTGCGCCCTTTTCCGATGAAGAAAGCGGCGGCGTCCTGATCGTGCTGCACGATGTGACCGAGCACCGCAAGACCGAGGAGCGCCGCAAGGAGTTTGTCGCCAACGTCTCGCATGAGTTGCGCACGCCGCTGACAAACGTCCGCTCCTATGCCGAGACTATCCGCGAGGCGGGCGACGACTTGAGCCGCGAAACAGAAAACGATTTTCTTGACGTCGTCATCAGCGAAACGGATCGCATGACCCACATCGTGCAGGATCTTCTCACGCTCTCGCGGCTCGACTCCGGCCGCAGCGAGATGAATATGGCGCGCTTCCCCTTCTCCGCCGCTATTGACGCGGTGCTCCGCTCCATCGAGCTGGAAGCCCGCCGTCACGGCCACGAGCTGACGCACGACTACAGCGAGAACCTGCCCCTCATCATGGGCGACCGCGGGCGCGTGGAGCAGGTCATGCTCAACGTGCTCGGCAACGCTGTCAAGTATACGCCCGACGGCGGCCACATTCGCGTGACCGCCGGCAGCGAGGGCGAAAACGTCTGGATGGAGGTCGCCGACGACGGCATCGGCATTCCCGAAGCCGACCGCAGCCGCATTTTCGAGCGCTTCTACCGCGTGGACAAGGCAAGATCGCGCGAATCCGGCGGCACAGGTCTCGGCCTTTCCATCGCTACCGAGATCGTCCAGCGTCACCACGGCTCGCTCACGCTCGTCGATCGCCCCGGTCCCGGCACGACGGTACGTCTCGTGCTGCCCATCACACAGCCCATCGGCGGGGAGGCGTCCCATGAAGGATAAAAACGCCGCCCTCATCCGTCATGCGCAGAACCTTGCCATCACCGTGCTTACCCTTTCGGCGCTGTTCCTGCTGATGCAGACGCCGCTTTTTGGCGAATTCTCCGGCAAAACGCCCTATGAGCTGGTACAGGAGCTTTTCACTGACGACGCCGTCCCCGAAAGCGCTCTCACCACCGATGCGACTGAGCTGGCGCTCCCCGTCTGCGTGGTTTTCACCAGCGAATACGCCCGCTTCGGTCTGGATTCCATCACCACGCTCGACACGGAATTTGAGCAGGCAGGCGTCTATTTCAGCGAGGCGCTTGGCTCCGCCGAGACTCTTACTCCCTGTCAGCCAAACGATCTGCTCGCCGCTCTGCACGCAAGCGGTCTGTATCTCGCGCTTGAGGCCGACACGCCGCTGAAGCTTCTTGCGAGCATTCTCGGCGTCTCCGCGCCCGATACGCCGCTGCTCCACGTCTGCCGGCTGCTGCTCGCCCCCGAGGCGGACGGCAGCGCCACGCTCTATATTCAGGATCGTGACGAGGGCTGCTTTCTGAGCCGCACAGCCGTCAGCGGCAGCGCACTCGCAGAAAGCCTTGCCGCCTTTGGCGGCAACGGCACCGACTTTGCTTTCGCTCTCTCCGGCGACTATGAGCGTCTGTCGCCCTACACCCCCATCTTCAGCGATCCGGCACAGCGCTATACGCTCTCCGCCTCAAACGCGCTGAGCGACCAGTCCGCCTTCCTGCGTCTTGCGGAATTTAATCCGCACACTACCGGCTACACCGATTCCTCCGGCACCACCGTCATTCAGGAGGTCTACGGTACGCTGCGCATCCAGTCCGACGGCACCGTCTCTTACCAGGGTGACAGCGCCGAATCCGGCTCTCTCTACTATGTCTCCGCCGCCGATTCCGGCAAGCCCACGCTGAGTGAAATGGCCTCTGCTGCCCAAAGGCTGACCTTCACACTGCTGCGCGATCTCTGCGGCGACGCGGAGCTTTACCTCAGCGGGATCGAAAGCGGCAGCAAACGCTGCACCGTCACCTTCGATTATGTGATCGACGGCACGCCCCTGCGCTTTGCCGACGGCAGCCATGCCGCCGCCGTGATCATCGAGGGGCAGTGCATCACCGGCTTTACCCTCCACTGCCGCAGCTATACGCTCAGCGACTCTCCCGCGCTGCTGCTGCCCGTGAGGCAGGCAGCAGCCATCGCTGCCGCACGGTATCTCAATGCAGAGCTTCGCGTCTGCTATGATGACCGCGGAGCTGACACGGTCGGTGTCAGCTGGTTCAGCGCCTGATCTTCCCCTCTACCTGCACGGAAAGGAGCCCGCTCCATGAAGACCTCACGGCTGAAAAACATCGTGATCGTGATATTGCTGCTGGTCAATGCGTTTCTGCTCGTCCTCCTGCTCAGCCGCCGTGCCGAGCAGCGCGCCGCCTACGAGCGCTCGGTCGATCAGCTCGTTGCCCTCTTTGGCGCAAACGGCGTCGTGCTCGATCCCGCCGTTCTTCCAGCGGACAGCGCGTTCCTCTCCGCCGCGCTCGACAGGGATGCGAATCAGGAAACCGCCTTTGCTTCAGCGCTGCTTGGCACAGCCAGCGTCTCCGATTCCGGCGGCGGCGTGTGCCTATACACCGGTGAGTACGGCCAGTGCTCCATTCGCGCGGGCGGCGCGGTGGAGAGCGCTCTTTCCCGTCCCGTGGAAGATCCCGATGCCTTTTGCCGCAGCCTGTTCAAGGCCTTTGGCTATACGCTCACCCGCTCCCAGCTCGCAAATGGCAGCGGCACTGTATCCGGCACGCGCACCACTGCCTCCTCCCCCGTCTTTAATGCCTCGCTGACGCTCAGCTTCTCCTCCGGCAATCTTACATCCGTTTCCGGGATTTTCCTCTCCTCCCTTACTGAGGGCCGCCGTTCCGACGGCATTGACGCGCTCACCGCGCTCGTTCAGTTCCTCGATTACCGCTCCGCCTCCGGCCTTGTCTGCACACAGATCCTTTCTGTCGAAAGCGGTTATCTTCTCCAGTCCTCCGCACCATCTCCGCTGCGGCTTCTGCCCGTATGGCGCATCACCACGGATGTCAACAGTTATTATGTGAACTGCAAGACCGGCGAGATCACGCGGGAATAATTGTTTTTGCCGATTTCCGGAAATTTTTCCAGCGTGGGATTGCTTTTTCTGTTTTTTTTGGTATACTGTTGATGTATTATGTGAATACCATGAGCAGGCGGATCTTCCCCTGCCATTTCAAAACAGCTATTGCCTTTTTTTAAGGAGTTTTTATGACAAAATATATCGTGGAGGGCGGGCACCCGCTCTTTGGTGAGGTTCGCGTGAGCGGCGCGAAAAACGCTGCCGTCGCCATCATCCCCGCCGCACTTCTGGTCGATGGCGTCTGCCGCATCGAAAATATCCCCCAGATCTCCGACGTGACTGCCCTGCTCAAGATTTTAGAGCAGCTGGGCGCCAATGTCCGCTTCCTCAACCGCAGCGATGTGGAGATCGACTGCCGCCATATCGTCACCACGCAGGTCTCGCAGGAGCTGGCACATAAGATCCGCGCCTCCTATTATCTCATCGGCGCGCTGCTTGGTCGTTTCGGCGAGGCCGAGGTTTCCATGCCCGGCGGCTGCAATTTCGGCGGTGTGCGCCCCATCGATCAGCACGTCAAGGGCTTTGCCGCCATGGGCGCCGAGGTGCGCGAAGGCGACTTTATCTGTGCCAGAGCTACGGGCGGCCGCATGAAGGGTGCAAACGTCTATCTCGATGTGGTCTCTGTGGGCGCAACAATGAACATTATGATGGCTGCCGCGCTGGCTGACGGCACCACTGTCATTGAAAATGCCGCCAAGGAACCGCACATCGTTGATCTTGCCAACTTCCTCAACTCCATGGGTGCGAACATCAAGGGCGCCGGCACTGACACGATCCGTATTTTCGGCGTGGACAAGCTCCACGGCGGCACCTATGCCATCATCCCCGACCAGATCGAGGCCGGCACCTATATGGCGGCAGTCGCCGCCTGCGGCGGGCAGGTGCTCGTGCGCGGCATCATCCCCAAGCATATGGACTGTATCACCGCCAAGCTGCAGGAGATGGGCGTGCAGGTCGAGGAGCAGGACGATACCCTGCTCGTCCGCCGTGCGGATCGCCTGCGCCGTACTAACGTCAAAACGCTTCCCTACCCCGGCTTCCCGACCGACATGCAACCGCAGATCACCGTTGCGCTCTGCCTTGCCGAGGGAACAAGCATCGTCACCGAGGGCGTGTGGGACAACCGCTACCGTTATGTCGGCGAGCTGACGCGCATGGGCGCACAGATCCGCGTGGAGGGCCGCACTGCCGTAGTCGAAGGGGTGGAGCACCTGACCGGTGCAAGCGTGCAGGCCTATGACCTCCGCGCAGGCGCGGCTATGGTCATCGCTGCGCTTGCTGCGGAAGGTGCGAGCGAGGTCACAAACATTCATTATATCGAGCGCGGCTATGAGGACATTGTCGGCAAGCTCCGCGGGCTTGGCGCAAAAATCGACTGCGTCGAATGCGAAGAACCCTCTGAAATCCGCCAGATCGGCTGATTCAGTCAAAAAAACGCCTTGCCGCGGCAAGGCGTTTTTCTTTTGGAGAGGATATTATGTACACCAATATCTACGTCCCTTCCCTGCCGCAAGAGCTTCTCGCCATGGCGGAAACGCCCGTGATGCGGCGTTTACAGCGCGTCGGCATGCACTGCGGCTGCGAATACACAGCCTATCCCATCTACCGTGACACGCTTGCGCCCTACTCGCGCTATATGCACTCGCTCGGCACGGCGGCGCTCGTCTGGCGCTTTACCGGCGAACTGAAGCAGGCTGCCGCCGGGCTGCTCCATGATATCGCAACGCCCGCCTTCGCCCATGTGGTAGACTTTCTCAACGGCGATCATCTCCGTCAGGAATCAACCGAAAGCCGCACCCACTCAATGATCGCCTCTTCTCCCGAGCTGATGGCGCTGCTTGCGCGCAGTGGTCTGGCGCTCGACGATGTGGATGACTATCACCGTTACCCCATCGCCGACAACGACTCTCCCCGCCTCTCTGCCGACCGGCTGGAGTATACGCTTGGCAACGCGCGTCTCGTCTTTCACTGTCCGGAAACGGAGCTGAAGCGCATTTTTGATGACATCTTTGTCGGCAAAAACGAAGAAAACGTCGATGAACTCTGTTTTGCGCACTCGGAAATTGCCGACACTTTTACCCGGCTCTCCCTACAGCAGTCCCGCTGGTTCGTCAGCGACGACGACCGTTTCAGCATGCAGTACCTCGCCGAACTCCTGCACGATGCGTTGTCTGCCGGCATCCTCACGATGAACGACCTCTACACCGACGAGCAAACAGTCATCGCCCGCCTGCTCAGCGTCCCCGCGCTCGCTGCACGCTGGCAGGACTACCGCCGCATCACCGGCACACAGTCAGGCATGCAAAAGCCGAACGGTTCTTATGCCGTCAAGGTCGCTGCAAAAAAGCGCAGCATCGACCCGCTGGTACAGACGAGCGACGGTCTTCAGCGTTTCACCGCGATCCATGCCGACTATGCGGCAAAGCTCGCCGCTTTCCGCGCAGATGATTTTGAGCGCTGGGTCTGGGCAAACTATGAGTAAAATGAGGGTGAAGCCAATGGCTTTACCCTCATTTTCAACTTCTGGGCACAAAAAAGCAGCAGGTCTTGCGACCTGCTGCTTTTTCCAGTCTTTTGGTGACCCCTCAGTGGATCAATCAGACCTCAGTCTCGATGACAACGCCGGAACCGACGGTACGACCGCCTTCACGAATAGCGAAGCGGAGACCCTTCTCGATAGCGATCGGGGTGATCAGCTCGACCTTCATGTCAACGTTATCGCCGGGCATGCACATCTCGGTGCCTTCGGGCAGGGTGATGACGCCGGTAACGTCGGTGGTACGGAAATAGAACTGGGGACGATAGTTGTTGAAGAACGGGGTGTGACGGCCGCCTTCGTCCTTGGTCAGAACGTAGACCTGGCCAACGAACTTGGTGAGGGGGTGAATGGAACCGGGCTTGGACAGAACCTGACCGCGCTCGATCTCATTCTTGGCAACACCGCGGAGCAGGGTACCGATGTTATCACCAGCCTCGGCGTAGTCGAGCAGCTTGTGGAACATTTCGATACCGGTAACGACGGTCTTGCGCTTCTCGTCGCTGAGACCAACGATCTCAACTTCCTCGCCGAGCTTGAGCTGACCACGCTCGACACGGCCGGTAGCGACGGTGCCGCGGCCGGAGATCGTGAAGACGTCCTCAACGGGCATCAGGAAGGGCATGTCGGCCTTACGGTCGGGAGTGGGGATCCAGGTGTCAACAGCGTCCATGAGCTCCTGGATGCACTTGTACTCGGGAGCGGCCATATCCTTGGACTCGGAGATCAGCGCGTTCAGCGCGGAACCGCGGATGATCGGGGTGTCGTCGCCGGGGAAGCCGTAGAAGTCGAGCATCTCGCGGACTTCCATCTCGACCAGCTCGAGCAGTTCTTCATCATCGACCTGATCGCACTTGTTCAGGAAAACGAGAACGGAGGGCACGTTGACCTGACGGGCAAGCAGCAGATGCTCGCGGGTCTGAGCCATGGGGCCGTCGGAAGCGGCGATAACAAGGATCGCGCCGTCCATCTGAGCGGCACCGGTGATCATGTTCTTGATATAGTCCGCGTGGCCCGGGCAGTCGACGTGAGCATAGTGACGGCCCTTGATCTCGCCGTCCTCGCCGGTCTTGTAGTTGTGGCCCTGACGGTCGAAGGTCTGATACTCAACGTGAGCGGTGTTGATGGTGATGCCGCGCTCGCGCTCTTCCGGAGCCTTATCGATGGAGCTGTAGTCAGTGTACTCAGCGCCGCCCTCAAGAGCGAGATACTTGGTGATCGCAGCGGTCAGGGTGGTCTTACCATGGTCGATATGACCGATGGTACCAATGTTTACGTGGGGCTTATTGCGCTCAAATTTCTGCTTAGCCATTAGAGTGATCCTCCTGTAATCGAATTTTCGTTGTTTTCCGATGTCATTTGATTAACATCGGTATTTTACAGTAAATTCCGGTATTTTGCAATACCCTTTTTCTCAGCCGCGCATACCGGTGCGCTGGTTGATGATCTTGTCCTGAATGCTCTTCGGGATCTCGATATAGTGCGACGGCTCCATCGTATACTGGCCGCGTCCCTGCGTGCGGGAGCGGAGATCGGTGGCATAACCGAACATCTCTGCAAGCGGGACAAATGCGTCGATCTGCTGCGCGCCGCTGCGGGCCTCAAAGCCCTGGATCTGACCGCGGCGGGAGTTGAGATCGCCGATCACATCGCCCATATACTCGTCGGGCACAATAACGCAGACCTTCATGATCGGCTCGAGCAGAGTCGGGCCGGCCTTCTGGCAGGCTTCCTTAAACGCCATGGAACCGGCGATCTTGAACGCCATTTCCGAAGAGTCCACTTCGTGGTAAGAGCCATCGTACAGCGTGACCTTGACATCGACGACCGGATAACCGGCGAGAACGCCGGAGAGCATCGCGCCCTGAATACCGGCATCGACCGCGGGAACGTATTCCTTGGGGATCGCGCCGCCGACGAGGGAGTTGACAAACTCATAGCCCTTGCCGGATTCATTCGGCTCAACGTGGATCTTGACGTGGCCGTACTGGCCCTTACCGCCGCTCTGACGGGCATATTTGGTATCCTGATCGACGGCCTTGGTGATGGTCTCCTTATAGGCGACCTGCGGCGCGCCGACATTGGCCTCGACTTTAAACTCGCGAAGCAGACGATCGACGATGATCTCCAGATGGAGCTCGCCCATACCGGCAATAATGGTCTGACCGGTCTCTTCGTCAGTGTAGGTCTTGAAGGTCGGATCCTCCTCGGCCAGCTTCATCAGCGCAACGCCCATCTTTTCCTGACCGGCTTTGGTCTTCGGCTCGATGGCGACGCGGATGACGGGGTCGGGGAATTCCATGCTTTCAAGGATGATCGGATGACTTGCATCGCACAGGGTATCGCCGGTCGTAGTATTCTTCAGGCCGACCGCCGCCGCGATATCGCCGGAATAGACCGTTTCGATATCCTCACGGTGGTTGGCATGCATCTGCAGGATACGGCCCATGCGCTCGCGCACGTTTTTCGTGGAGTTGAGCACGGACGAACCGGTGTTCAGCGTGCCGGAATAGACACGGAAGAAGCTCAGACGGCCCACATACGGATCCGTCATGATCTTGAAGGCCAGTGCGGAGAACGGCTCGTCGTCGCTCGGCGCGCGATCCTCCTCCTCGTCCGTCTTGGGATTCACTCCCTTGATGGCGGGGATGTCGGTCGGCGCGGGCATATAGTCCACGATCGCGTCGAGCAGCTTCTGCACGCCCTTATTGCGGTAAGAGGTGCCGCAGACCACAGGGATCATCTCCACCGCGACCGTCGCCTGACGGATCGCCGTGCGGATCTTGTCGGTCGGGATCTCCTTGCCGTCAAGATACATCTCCATGATCTCATCGTCGAACATGGAAATAGCCTCGAGCATCTTCTCACGGTATTCCTGCGCCAGATCCTGCATATCCGCGGGGATCTCCTCCACGCGCATATCCTTGCCCATCTCGTCGTAGTAGACGTCCGCTTTCATCTCGACCAGATCGATAATGCCGCGGAAATCAGCCTCCTTACCGATAGGCAGCTGAATGGGAACAGCATTGCACTTGAGACGCTCGTCGATCATGCGCAGCACATTGTAGAAATCGGCGCCCATAATGTCCATCTTGTTGACGTAGATCATGCGGGGCACGTGATAGTGATCCGCCTGACGCCAAACCGTTTCAGACTGGGGTTCCACGCCGCCCTTGGCGCACAGAACGGTCACAGAGCCGTCCAGCACGCGCAGGGAACGCTCGACTTCAACGGTGAAGTCCACGTGGCCCGGGGTGTCGATGATGTTGATGCGGTGGTTCTTCCAGAAGCACGTGGTCGCGGCAGACGTGATCGTAATGCCGCGCTCCTGCTCCTGCTCCATCCAGTCCATCGTGGCGGTACCCTCGTGCGTTTCACCCAGCTTGTAATTCACGCCGGTGTAATAGAGGATACGCTCGGTCGTGGTGGTCTTGCCCGCATCGATGTGCGCCATGATGCCGATATTCCTTGTTTTCTCCAGAGATACTTTTCTCGGCATACTTTACTCCTTGCCTTACCAGCGGAAGTGGGCGAATGCCTTGTTGGATTCGGCCATCTTGTGCGTGTCTTCGCGCTTCTTCACGGCGCTGCCGGTGTTGTTGGCGGCGTCCATGATCTCACCAGCCAGGCGCTCAGCCATGGTGCGCTCGCCGCGGCTGCGGGCATAAGCGGTCAGCCAGCGCAGCCCCAAGGTCTGACGGCGCGCGGGGCGAACCTCCATAGGCACCTGATAGGTGGCGCCGCCGACACGGCGGGACTTGGTCTCCAGGCTCGGCATAATATTTTCCATAGCCTGATTAAAAACGTCGAGAGGCTCGTTGCCGGTCTTGTCCTTGATCATATCAAAGGCGCCGTAAACGACCTTCTGGGCGACGCCCTTCTTGCCGTCGAGCATGATGCTGTTGACAAGCTTGGTCACCAGAACGCTGTTGTACATAGGATCGGGCAGAACTTCTCTCTTGGGAACATTACCTCTTCTGGGCACTTTGCTTCCCTCCTT
>CAKTRT010000018.1 GCA_934597535.1 uncultured Oscillospiraceae bacterium
CCACGCTCGGCACCACCTGCGCTAACGTTTCAAGCGAGCTGCGGCGCACGGACGCGATGGTCTCGCAGCTGCCCGCCGCGTTCAACACGCTGCGCACCGACTTAAAGGAGCTGCAAAAGCTGGAAAAAGAGCAGTAAGCGATCAAGAGACTGCGTTCCCATTGGGAACGCAGTCTCTTTCATTGTTCTCCGCCGTATCGGTCGAAGATCTCCGCAAATTCGTCCAGATGGCCGAGCAGGCTCTCCGGCGCTTCCGCGCGGTAAAAGAGCACCTGTCCGCCGCGCCGCAGGAGCAGGTACTGCGGCGGATAGCCCTTCTTCAGAACCCCTCCCTCATAGTAAGACCTGCCCGAGCCGGGCGCTTCGCTGAAGTAATACGCCTCGTCAAAGCCCTCCAGCGCGAGCGGCCGGGCAAACTGCTCCGTCATGAAGTAGTCGCGCAGCTCATGCGTCAAGGGCTTCGCCAACGCGGAGATGCGCGGCGCGCAGAAGTCAAGCTCTGTGCTGTACTGCTCCCAGTCGTTGACTCTTGCCGCATACGGCGTTTCGCCAACGGAGTACACATGCCCGCCGAGCGGGGTGGAAAGCTCCCGCACTCCATACCAGTCCGACTTTCTCCGTCCGCCGAGCGCTTCTGCGCTGAGATACGGCAGCGGCGGCTCGTCATAGCAGTCGCCGGAGGCCGTATTGTCCGCTCGCCAGAAAATCAGTGCAAGCGCCAATACGCCAACGATGACCGTAAGCGCGCGGTTCGCTTTCGCCCAGCGGTTGCGCGGCATCTTCTCCACGCGCTCGCACGCCTCCATCGCGCGCTTGAGCGTCCACATCTCATTTCTCTCTTTTGCCTCGCTCAGAACACCAAGGATACTGCCTAAGATTATGGACGCAAACTGAATGACATCACTCTTTCCCGTCGTAAGCTGCGACAGCACCGGGAGATGCAGCGCGTGGAAAAGGAACCAAACAAGCCAGACGTCCACCGCCAGATAGATCGCCGGCAGGAAATAGCTGCGGCGCAGCTTTTTGCGCAGCCGCCGGTAGGCATAGCTATCCGTGCAGGGGCGCGGCGAGGGCGCACGCGCGGTTCTGTCGCCGCGCCAGATATAAAAGATGCCGTCCTGCGTCCGGCAGACGTATTCCCATCCCATCTGGGCGCGCGTTTCGCGCAGGCGCTCATCGGGGTCGCCATCGTCCCGTGCGGGCTCGAGGTGATAGCGGCAGTCGCGCGGCTCGCCGATCACAAAATCGTCTCCGCGCAGGAGCAGCTTTCCCTCCGCCGCGCGCTCGGCAAGCCACTGCTCGATGCCGCGCGGATCGTAGGCGCTGGGTGCAAAGCGGATGCTCTTCGTCTTTGGCTCGTCGGCTTCCGGCTCGGCAGCTTTAGGTACGACAGCCTCTCCACCCTCCGGAAGCTCCGCCGCTTCGCGCAGGTTCTCGTCCATTCGCGTTCCCTCCTCTCTTCTCTCTATGGCAAAGTATAAAGAAGCGAGGGGGATTTTTCAAGCAAGTTCAGCAAGCATCCCGATTTTTTCGCGCAAGTTTGATGTTACATCGAAAAAAATGCGGAAAAGTTGCACGCCTGCGTGCAACTTTTCCGCTTCCGCAGCCTTATAGTAAAAGGGGTTGGAGCTGACGGCCCTCCACCGCCGCTTCGGCCGCCGGCAGGATCCGGCGGAAGTCCGCGATCAGCGACGTGGGCTTTGCCTCGGCGTTGTCCTGCCCGAAGGGAACGAAGTAGTAGTTCTTGCGGTTGAGCAGCGCCGCGATGTTCGGCGCGCTTGCCGATAAGCCGTCGTTCGTCGCAATGGCAAGCACGACGGGCTTGCCATTGCGCAGATGTCCCTTCGCCGCCATGGTCACCGGCCCGTCCGTGATGCCGTGGGCGAGCTTGGCGAGCGTATTGCCCGTGCAGGGCGCAATGACCAGCACCTCCATTGCGCCCTGCGGGCCGAGCGGCTCAGCCTCGACGATATCGCGCACGGCCCGGCGGCCCGCGATGGCCTCGACGCGGGAAACGAAGTCCTCCGCCGTGCCGAAGCGCGTGGAATAGCGCGCGGCATTTTCCGACAGGATGGGTACAAGCTCATGCTCGCGCGCGATATCCTCGTAAATTTTCAGCAGCTCGGGATGATTGCAGAACGAGCCGCAAAAGGCAAAGCCGATCTTCATATGTCCTCCTCCAAAAGTTTACATAAAGTCTTTTTGATCCCCAGCGCCGCCGTCTCCGGCGCGACGCGGCCAGGCAGGCCGCCCGCCTTCAGGCAGGAAAGGCGCAGCTTTTCCACCGCCGCCATATCAAATCCGCTGCGCCCCGCCAGCTCGATAAGCAGTACGTCCGGCGGCAGCTGTGCCAGCAGCGCTTCATCCAGCACCTCGTGCGGCACGGTGTTGAATACCACGCGGAACTCCCCCAGCGCGCCGGAGAGCCTGTGGAGATGCAGCGGCGTATAGCCGAAGGCGTCGATCCACGCAAGGTCGGAGAGCTTTCGCGCGCCGACCGTGACCTTCGCCCCCAGCGCGTGCAGATCGTGCGAGAGCAGCTTGCCGATCCGCCCAAAGCCGAGCACAAGGCAGGGCGCGCCGTGCAGCGTGACGCTCGTGTGCTTCATCGCAAGCTCGATCGCGCCCTCGGCCGTGGGGATGGCGTTGCGCACGCTGAGCTCCTCGAAGGTGAAATAATCCGTGATGCTGAGTCCCAGTGCGCGGGCGCGCTCCATCGTCTCGGCACGCACATTGCCCGCAAAGATGCGCTGCTCCGGCCGCAGGACGCGCAGCAGATCCTCCGCCGCGACGTCTGTGCCGGTGAGCCTGCCGTCCTTTTCCATCGGCAGCGGCAGGACGATGATCTCCGCTTTGAGCGCATCGCACAGCGCGCGCTCCTCCGGCGCGCCGTCGAGCGACCACGAGCAGACCGTCTCGCCGTCTGCCGCCAGCATCTGCGCAAGCAGGCGCATGCGCAGATCGCCGCCTAAAAATGCTATCGTTCGAGCCATCTCATTCCCCCTTTTCCATAAAGGGTATGCGCGCCGCCTCCAGTTCTTGATTGCAAATTGCAGCAGGGCATGATAATCTTTAGAAAAATGAGAGGAGCGCAAGGGATGCTGATCGATCTGAAATACTGGCTCATCAACCTCATACAGCTTGCGGCCGCGTTGGCGCTGCTGCGCCCATGGCGAGAGCCGCCCCGCCCGGTGCATCCCGCTCACATCCTCATAGGCGTGGGACTGGGGCTTGTGCCGACCATGCTCGTGGGCGCGCTGAATATTGCGCTTGCCGGCTCGTTCTCGGTATTTCAATTTCTTGCGCTGCCGGCGGGCGGGGCCGCGCAGTTTTTCCTCTTCCAGCTGCTGGTCGCCGCGGCGGAGGAGCTTCTCTATCGCGGGTGCATACAAAGCGCGATCAAGCGGCAATGCCGCTCCTCCGCCCTCGCCGTCGTGGGAAGCGCGCTGATCTTTGCGCTTCTGCACTTGACCGGCGGGCGGGCCAGCATCCTCCAATTTTTGCTGCCACTCTTCGTTGGGCTTCTCTTCGGCGCGGCGTATGAGAAATGCCGCCGCTGCACGATGCTCTCGCTCATTCTCGCGCACCTTCTCTACGATCTCGCCGTGGCAAACGTCCGGCTTTAGCGCAGCGTCGGGCATCGGCCAATGCGCAGAAAGAGAGCCGCAGGCGCTGCCTGCGGCTCTCTCCCCGGTTTTTCAGTTTTCCTTCGGCAGCAGGATGCGGATGGTCGTGCCCTTGCCAACCTTGCTGTGCAGCTCGATCTCGCCGTGGTGATACTGCACGGCGTGCTTCACGATGGAAAGGCCAAGCCCCGTGCCGCCGCTCTCCTTGGAATGGCTCTTGTCCACACGGTAGAAGCGCTCGAAGATACGGCCCTGATGCTCCGGCGCGATGCCGATACCGGTATCGGCAACAGAGGCAAAGGCCTTGTCTCCCTCCGTGCCGACTGTGACGGAAACACTGCCGCCGTCCACGTTATACTTGATGGCGTTATCGCAAAGATTGCAGATAACCTCATACAAAAGCCGCCTGACGCCGCGCACGCGGGAGCTTTCGCCCTGAACGGTGACAGCAATGTGCTTTTCTTCCGCCGCGGCGGAGAGGTCGGTCCGCGCTTCGCGCGCGAGCGCGAGCAGATCGACGGACTCCATGGGCATCTCATCGCCTTCGTCGAGCTGAGAAAGGCGGATGATATCGCCGATGAGCGTGACAAGGCGCTGGGATTCCCGCCGGATGTGGCCGACGAAGCGGGGGACATCCTCCGGCTCGACCATGCCGTTTTCCAGCAGCTCCGCGCTGCCGATGATGCCCTGCAGGGGCGTTTTCAGCTCGTGGGAGACGTTGGCCGTAAATTCGCGGCGGTTCTGTTCCGCCGTTTCGCGCTCGGTGATATCGAACGCCAGCAGCACCGCGCCGACCGTCTTGCCGTCGTTCTCGATGCGGCTGATATCGTACTGCCAGACGCGGCCGCTGCGTTCGGCGCGCGTCTCACTGTGTCCGCCGCTCAGCGCAGCGTCGATGGCGGCGCTTGTGCCGCGGCTGCGGTCCAGCGTCAGGAAATCCTGCCCGACGCAGTGCCCGTCCGTGCCGAAGAGCGCTTCCGCCGCGGGGTTGATGCTCAGCACCACGCCCTTTTCATCCAGCAGGACCAGCCCCTCGCGCATGCCGGCGGCGACCTGAGCAAACTCATTTTTCTGCCGCGTCAGCTCACGCAGCTGTTCATCGATCTGCCGGTGCTGGCGGTTGATCCGCCCGAGCAGCGGGGAAAGCTCCTCGTAGGCGTCGTTATCGAGCGGATGCTCAAGATCCAGCTCGTTGAGCGGGCTGACGATGCGGCGCGACAGGCGCTTGGCCAGCACCGCCGACAAAATGAGCGCCACGATGACAACGACCAGAATGGGCTGCACCATGCCCACGAGCAGCACGCCCGCTGTGGCGCGGCTGATCGATACACGCAGCACGCTGCCGTCGGAAAGGCGGCGCGCGCAGTACATCGTCTTTTGCAGGAGCGTGGAGGAGTAGCGCGTGCTCTCTCCCACGCCGTTTTCCAGCGCCTGACGCACCTCCTCGCGGTCTGCATGGTTCTCAAGGCTTTCCGCGTCGGTCACGGTGTCGGCAAGGACGGTGCCGTCGCTTGCGATCCACGTGATGCGGCAGCGCTCGGAGGAAACATCGGAAAGGTAGTGCGACCCGTCGCGCTCCACCGCGGCGGCGGCGAGGGAAAGCTCGTCCCAAAGCTGGTTTTTCTCCACACTGCCGAAGTATTCGTACAGGCAGCCCATGATGACGAGCAGGCTTGCCAGCAGCACCGCGCCCGCCACGAGCAGAATGGAGCGAAAAATCTTTCTGGTCATGCCTTCCCCTCCATCCGATAGCCCACGCCGCGCACGGTCTCGATCTTTTCGCCATATGCGCCGAGCTTCTGGCGCAGCGTGCGGATATGCATATCCACCGTGCGCGTTTCGCCGCAGTAGTCCGTGCCCCAGATGGCGGCCATAAGCTGATCGCGCGAAAAGGCCGTGCCCTGATGCGACAGGAAAAGCCGCAGCAGCTCAAATTCCTTAAAGGTAAGCGCGATACGCGCGCCGTCCACCGTGACGGTGTGCTCCGTCTCGTCGAGCACGAGGCCGTCCGAGCGGAGCTGCTCGGCGGGCTGTTTGGCGCCGCAGCGCCGCAGCACCGCCTTGACGCAGGACACCAGCTCCATCACGCCGAAGGGCTTGACAAGATAGTAATCCGCGCCGAGGTCAAGGCCGCGGATCTTATCGTACTCCGCCCCCTTGGCTGTCGCCATGACGACAGGGATGCCGGAAAGCGCGCTGTCCGCGCGCATGCGGCGCAAAAGCTCCATGCCGTCGATACCGGGGAGCATTACGTCGAGCACTACCAGCTCCGGATGCTGCGACTTCAGCGCCTCCCAAAAGGATGTGCCGTCAGCAAAGCCTTCGGCCGCAAAGCCGGTGGAGCGCAGGGCGTAGACCTCGATATCGCGGATGCTGGCGTCGTCCTCCACGCACCAGATCATAGCTCATCCCTCCCCGCTTTTATGTTCGCCGGTCACAGAAAAGATGACCCACTCGGCGATGTTCGTCGCATGGTCGCCGATGCGCTCAAAATACTTGGCGATCATCAGCAGGTCGAGCGCGAACTCACCGTCGGCAGGATCGCGGGCAATACGCTCGATGAGCGCGCGCTTGACAGCGGTAAAGCAGTCGTCCACGGTATCGTCCTCGGCGATGACCTGTTCGGCAAGCGCCGTATCGCGCCCCACGTAGGCGTCCACACTCTCGGTGACCATCTTGATGGTCGAGCGCGCCATGGAGCGCAGCAGCTCGCTGCACTCCGCGCCGCGGCCGCCAAGGAAAGCGACGATCTCGGCAATGTCCTCGGCCTGATCGCCGATGCGCTCCATATCCGTGATCATCTTGAGCGCCGCCGAGATCTGGCGCAGATCGCGTGCCACGGGCTGCTGCTGCAGCAGCAGCTTCAGGCACAGCGACTCGATCTCGCGCTCCTTGCGGTCGATCTCCGCATCCAGCGGAGAAACGCGCGCGGCCAGCTCCCGGTCGCCCTCCGTGAGCGACTGCGCGGCCAGCGCGATGACCTCCTCGCACAGCGAGCCCATTTCGATCAGTTCCTTGTTCAGCAGCGCAAGCTGCTCGTCAAACCGGCTCCGCATCAGCCAAACCTCCCCGTGATGTAATCCTCCGTCCGCTTGTCCTGCGGCTGGGAGAAGAGCGTTTCCGTCTCGCCGCATTCCACCAGCTCGCCGAGCAGGAAGAACGCCGTGCGGTCGGAAATGCGCAGCGCCTGCTGCATGTTGTGCGTGACGATGACGATGGTGTAGTTTTCCTTGAGCTGCATGGCGAGCTCCTCGATCTTGGACGTGGAGATGGGGTCGAGCGCGCTCGTCGGCTCGTCCATGAGCAGCACCTCCGGCTCGACCGCGAGCGCGCGGGCGATGCACAGCCGCTGCTGCTGGCCGCCGGAAAGGCCGAGCGCGTTTTTCTTGAGGCGGTCTTTGACCTCGTCCCAGATCGCGGCGCCGCGCAGGGATCTTTCGACGATCTCATCGAGCTTTGCCTTGTTCTTAATGCCGTGTGTGCGCGGGCCGTAGGCAATATTGTCGTAAATGCTCATCGGAAATGGGTTGGGTTTTTGGAAGACCATGCCCACCTGCCGTCTCAGCTCGCTCACATCGACCGAAGGGGCAAAGATGTCCTCGCCCTTATAGAGAACGCTGCCCGTGATCTTCACATCGGGGATCAAATCGTTCATGCGGTCGAGCGTCTTGAGAAAGGTCGATTTGCCGCAGCCTGACGGGCCGATGAGCGCCGTGATGCTCTTTTCGGGAATCTCAATGTTGATGTCCTTGAGCGCCTGGTGGCTCCCGTACCACAGGCACAGGTTCTCGACGGAAAGGATGTTGTTCATAGCCCTCTCCCCTCTTTCAATTTGTCTTCAAAGGCGAGACCGTACCAGTGGTTCTCTCCGCGTTTTGCCGTTTTCTGCACGCAGTCGTCGCAGAATTCCGCCGCGTCCGTCAAAGCGCGCGGCATGTCTCTGCCGTTCATCAGCTCGCCGCAGAGGGCGGAGACAAAAACATCCCCCGTGCCGTGCAGCGCACCCGGAAGGCAGGGCTTGAAAATTTCCATATATTGTCCGTTCAGGCGCGCGCAGTAGCCGATCATCTCCCCACGGCGGACGCCAGTAATGACGACGTTTTCCACCGTGAGCGCATCAAGAAGCGTTTCGACCGGCGCGTCCATGCCGCAGCCTGCGAGCAGCGCCGCCTCCGTGCGATTCGGCGTGATGATCTGTGCGCTTTCGCACAGCGCGCGCATCGCCTGCACGTACTCCCCGGTAAAGCAGCCGTACAGCGCGCCGTTGTCGCCCAGCACGGGATCGACCACAACGAGGGTATCCTCCTCCGCAAAATCGCGGAGAAAATCCTTTGCAAAGTGTATCTGCTCCACCGAGGCGAAAAAGCCTGTGCAGACGCCGTCGAATTTGATTTGGAGCCGTCTCCAGTGCGCGGCGAAGGCCTGCATCTCCTCCGTCATGTCACGCATGACATAATCGCCGAAGCCGTCCGCCGTGTGAGTCGATAAGATCGCCGTCGGCAGCGGGACGGTCTCCACCCCATAGGCGGAGAGAATAGGCATGGCCACGCTCAGTGAGCACTTGCCGAAGCACGAGAGATCGTTGAGCAGCGCCATGCGCTTCATGCCGCTTCCGTTGACAGACTGATTCATGTTATCTGCTTCCTTCTGAAATATCTTCCGACAAGGTCCGCCGCAAGGTTGATGAGCATCGTCAGCACCATCAAAATGGCGGCAATGGCGAACACCACGCCGGTATCGCTCGATTCCTTGGCGTAAAAATAGAGTGCCACGGTGAGGGTTGCGCCCGCGTTCTGCATGCCCTCAAAAAAGTTGTAGAGCATGTGGGCGGAGCCTGCCGTGAACAGCAGCGCTGCGGACTCGCCGAGCACCCGTCCGATCGACAGGATACAGCCGGTGAGAACACCGTCCACGCAGCTCGGCAGCACCACCGTGCGGATGGTACGCCACTTGCCCGCGCCCAGGCCGAACGCTCCCTCGCGGTAGCTCTGCGGCACGGTCTTGAGACTCTCCTGCGTGGTGCGCATGACGGTCGGCAGGTTCATGATCGTCAGCGTCAGCGCGCCCGCAAGCAGCGACGTGCCGTTTTTGCAGAAGATCAGCATACCGACAAGGCCATAAATGATCGACGGGATACCGGAGAGCGTTTCGGACGCGTATTCGATGATGGAAACGAGCTTTTTGTTCGCGGCGTATTCGTTCAGGTAGATGGCCGCGCCGACGCCGAGCGGCAGCACGATGAGTAACGTCGCAATGACGATGTAGAGCGTGCTCAGGATGTCCGGCAGGATGCCGACGCGGTTTGCAAGGTAACTCGGCGCGGTGGAGAGCATCTCCCATGTGATGTTTGGGATGCCGTAGCCCAGTATATAACCAATCATAAACAAAACAAGGGTGCAAGTCAATACTGCGGCGATCCCCATCAGCACGCGCATCAGAATGATATAGCCCCTGCGCCGGGCCGAGGACTGCATTTTCAGCATTACGCTCCCTCCTTATCGCGCTTTAAGAAAAAGTTGAGCGCCGCATTGATGAGCAGGATGAAAAGGTACAGCACGAGCGCAATGGAAAACAGCGCCTGACGCTGCAAGCCGCCCGAATACGACATCTCGCTTGCGACCGCCGTGGTGAGAAAGCGGACGCTCTCAAAGATCGACGTTGGCATATTCGACGCGTTGCCCGAGACCATCATGACTGCCATCGCCTCGCCGATGGCGCGCCCCACGCCGAGCACGACCGCCGCAGCAATGCCGCTCTTCGCCGCCGGAACGGAGACGCGGAAATACGTCTCGATCTCAGTCGCGCCCAGCGCGAGCGAGGCGTCCTCATACTCCTTCGGCACAGCCTCGAGCGCTGTGACGCTCACCTTGATGATGGACGGCAGGATCATGACGGCCAGCACGATGATGGCCGCAAACAGGCTCGCGCCGTCCGGCAGGTGGAACGCCTTGCGGATGGCGGGCACGAGCACGAGCATGCCGACAAGGCCGTAAACGACCGACGGAATGCCCGCCAGCAGGCTGACGGCGGATTCCAGCACGCTTCTGACGCGCTTCGGCGCGGCCTTGGCAAGGTACACCGCCGTCAAAAAGCCGATGGGTACGCCAAGGACGATCGCACCCGCCGTGCCGTACACGCTTGTCAGAATAAAGGGCAGGATGCCGTACTGCGGTTCCGCCGCCGTGGAAGCCCACGTCCTGCCGAACAGGAAGGGGATCAGCCCGATCGTCCGGATCGCCGGGATGCCGGAGACGATCAGATACACCGTGATGAGCAGCACGCATCCGACCGTGATGAGGCCAAGAAGCAGAAAGATGCCGTGGACGATCCGTTCAAGCCATTTTTTCTTCTGCGCCATAGTCGTTCCTCTCTATCCGAATGCGGGGGCAGCGGCTGCTGCCCCCGCAAGGGGTGTTCATTTTATCAGTTGGCTGCCACGGCACCCGCGCCGGCGATAATGTCGGCCACCTCAGAAGAGGTCGCGTAGTCGAAAAACGCCTGTGCGGCGGGGGAAAGCTCGACGCCCTCCTTCGTGACGAGCACGAACGGACGCTGAACCACATAGCTGCCGTCCTTGACGGTCTCCTCCGTGGCCTCCACGCCGCCGACCGTCAGCGCCTTGACGCTGTCGCCGACCGCGGAGAGGGAGGCGTAGCCGATGGCGTTGGGGTTCTGAGACACGGTGTTGATGACGTCGCCCGTGGAGGTCAGCTCCTGACGGTACTGGCAGGCATCCTTGGTGCCGGTGATGGACTCGAAGCCGTCGCGCGTGCCGGAGCCGGCCTCGCGGCCGATGAGCACGATCTCGGCATCGTTGCCGCCGACATCCTTCCAGTTGGCGATCTCGCCGGTGTAGATCTTGGCGATGGTGTCAACATCCAGGTCAGAGACGGGGTTCTCGGGATTCACGACGATGGCAATGCCGTCGAGAGCCATAACGGTACCGACAAGACCGGACGCCTTTTCGTCATCCTTGAGCGCACGGCTCGAAAGGCCGATGTCGCAGCGGCCCTCGCTGACAGCCTGAATGCCGCTGCCGGAACCGGTGGGGTTATAGGTGAACTTCACGTCCTTGTTCATGGCCATGAAGGATTCGCCAAGAGAGTTGATGACCTTTTCCATCGAGGTGGAGCCGTCGGTCGAGACGGTGCCGGAGAGGGTCTCGGTCTGAGCGGAGCCGCCGTCCGTCTTATCCTCGGTGTTTGCGTTATCCTTGCTGCCGCAGGCGGTCAGCAGGCTCAGCGCCATGACGGCGGTCAGTGCAAGAGCTAAAAGCTTTTTCATTTGAAATACTTCCCTTTCCATTTTTTCAAGATGTTGTTCCTTGCTACAGTTGCCATCATAAAGGCGCGCTGTAAAATCAGAAAGGCATCTTTTGTAAAATCGCGGTAAAATGGAAAAAAGGACGTTTTCCGACGGAAAACGTCCTTTTGAAGGCTGATATCGTATCATTCGGTGCGCAGCGCTTCGACGGGGTCCTTGCGCGCGGCGATGCCGGAGGGAATGAGGCCCGCGATGAATGTGAGCGCCATGCTGATGACCACGAGCGCCGCGCCGCCGACATGCGGCAGGATGGCGTTGAGACTCTCGATACCCGTCAGGTGGTGCACGACGAGGTTGATCGGGATGATGAGCAGCAGCGTGATGCCAATGCCGATGGCACCCGAGCAGAAGCCCTCGATGAGCGTCTCGGCGTTGAAGACGCGCGAGATATCGCGCTTGCTCGCGCCGATGGCGCGCAGGATGCCGATCTCCTTCGTGCGCTCAAGCACCGAGATATACGTGATGATGCCGATCATAATGCTCGACACGACGAGCGAGATGGCGACAAACGCAATGAGCACATAGCTGATGGCGTTGATGATCGTTGTGACCGAGCTCATCAGAAGCGCCACATAGTCGGTGTAGTCGATCTGGTCATCCTCGGAAACGCTGTTGTTATACTGCTCGATCGCATCGGCGATGGCGTCCTTGTCGGCAAAGGTCGAGGCGTAGATGTTGATGGTCTTGGGACTCGCGAGGTTCACATCGCCGAGGAGCTTCAGATTGTCCTCATACGTGCCGGTCGAGACCGTCGCGGGCATGTAGTTATCATAAAGCCAGTTGTACTGCTCGCTTGTCAGCGGCGTGACGGCGGGCGACTTTTCGAGCGCTAAGTCAAGCGCCATGGCGAGCTGGTCGCTCGTCATGTTGGCAAGCCGCGCCTGCACGCCCGCGGCGTACTGCTCCGTCACCTGCTCGCGGATGGACTGCTCGACGTAGCCGAAGAGCGTCTCGTCGTCCATCTGCGCGATATAGGACTTGACGGTCGCCTCGTCCACGCTCATCTGCTGGGCGTAGGTCGAAATGACCATCTGCTCGATGCTCGCGCGGTCGAGTGAGCCCATCTGCTGCTCCACGATGGCGGAAAGATACTCCTCGCTCGGCACGCTCATCATCGCGGTGTAGGCCGCGGCACGCTCGGTGACGGAAAGGCCCTCGAGATAGTCGGTCACGTCCGCTTCCTTCTGCTCGTCGTTCACGGAGTAGTCATCGGTCAGGAACGGCAGGCCGAGGATAACGTCGGTATCGGGGTCTTCTTTCTGCTTCTGCAAAATCTCGGTCTGTCCCGCCTTTTCGACAAGATAGTCCGTCAGCGCGGACGTATAGCCGATCGCGCCGGAGAGCATGGAGGACACTGCGTTCTCGTTCGGGCGCAGGATGCCGACGATCTTCACGCGCGTGCCGACATCGTCGGAGTTATAGAGGAAGTCGAGCCCCGTATCCGTCGTGCTGACGTCGGTATATGTGCCGCTTGCGGAATCGTACTGGTAGCGCTCAGCGGGCAGGACGATCTTGAAGCTCATATTGCACAGGTCTTCATAGCTCCAGCTCTGGATGTCCTTGCTGTCGAATTCCGAGCCGTCGAGCATGTGCTGCATCGACTCCACGACCTCGTCCTGTGCGCTCAGGCCCAGCGAATAGATGACAAGGTCGGAAATTTCATTGTCCTTGTTGACGATGAGCATGACCTCGTCGTAATTCTGCGGCCAGGAGCCGTAAATGAGGTCATACTGCTCGTGCAGAAGGTCGCCCACGAGCTCGCCGCTCTCACTATCCTGCGGCGGGAGCATCTGCTCC
Organism: uncultured Oscillospiraceae bacterium; assembly: GCA_934597535.1. GTDB lineage: Bacteria > Bacillota > Clostridia > Oscillospirales > Oscillospiraceae > Hominicoprocola. The sequence goes on from CAKTRT010000018.1 coordinate 12,746, forward strand.
CAAGTCTCCATCGCGGAGTAGGCCGAGCCGAAGCGCTCAAAGTAGCTGCTGTAATCGCCGCCGTAGAGCTCGCTCATGCAGGTCTGCAAAAGCTCCGTCACGTCGGACTTGAAGACTTTGCCGTCGGTGTCCTTGGCGTAGATGCTCATGCCGAGGTCGTAGTCATAGGAAATGGAACTGATATGCTGCGAAAGCTCGTTGTCGCCCTCGAGGTAGGCCTTGAAGTCCTTCAAATTGTTCGTCTGCGTCTCCGCCGAGGCAAACGAGCTCATCATGTCGTACATGATGTTGTTGGAATACACGGCGTCAAGCTCATGCCCGCCGTCTCCGTCCTCGTCCTGCGCATGGACACCCATCATCGTTGTCACCATGCTGGACATGTCCACGCTCTCAGCTTCGATGGTCAGCGGATAGCTCGAGAGCGTATCCTCCTGCACGCGGTCGATGTAGGTCTGGATGCCGTTGCTCAGCGACAAAATGAGCGCGATGCCGATGATACCAATGCTGCCGGCGAAGGCCGTCAAAAATGTCCGTCCCTTTTTCGTCATCAGGTTGTTGAGCGAGAGCGACAGCGCCGTGCCAAAGCCCATCGATGGCTTTTTCTCCTTTCCCTGCGCCGCGGGCTTTTCCGTTCCGCCGGCATAGGGCGCGCTGTCGCCCACGATCTCGCCGTCCTTTAAGCGCACGATGCGGCTCGCGTAGGTCTCGGCAAGCTCGGGATTGTGCGTGACCATGATGATGAGACGATCCTTGGAGATCTTTTTCAAGATCTCCATCACCTGCACGCTCGTCTCGCTGTCGAGCGCGCCGGTCGGCTCATCGGCAAGCAGGATGTCCGGATCGTTGACAAGCGCTCGCGCGATGGCAACGCGCTGCATCTGACCGCCGGACATCTGGTTCGGCTTTTTGCCCATCTGGTCGCCGAGGCCGACGCTCTCAAGCGCCTTTTTCGCTCGCTCGCGGCGCTCTGACTTGCTAACGCCCGAGAGCGTGAGCGCCAGCTCCACGTTGCTCAGCACCGTCTGGTGCGGGATCAAATTATAGCTCTGGAAGACGAAGCCGATGGAGTGGTTGCGGTAGCTGTCCCAGTCCGAATCAGAAAAGTCCTTCGTCGATTTGCCGTTGATGACAAGGTCGCCGCTCGTGTACTGATCCAACCCGCCGATAATGTTCAAAAGCGTCGTCTTGCCGCAGCCCGAATGGCCGAGGATGGCGACAAACTCGCTCTCACGGAACTGCAGGCTCACGCCGCGCAGCGCGTGGACGGTGGCGTCGCCCGCCTGATAATCCTTGACGATCTGTTGCAGCTTCAGCATATCCTGCCTTCTTTCTGAGGAAATGAATGAATAAGAATTCCAGAGTAGGATATCATTTTGACCTTTTACCGTCAACCGGCCGAAGGGAAGAATTTACCGAATGTTCACGTTTGTTTACTAATTCCGAGCAAAAGAAAAGGAGCGCCGAAGCGCCCCCCTTCCCGTCTTTAGCCAAACGAGCTGGAGACCGTCACACCGATCTCGCTGCGCAGGACCTCATTCTCCCCGCTGTCGTAGCAGACGAGGAAAAAAGCGTCGGATGCCAACTCGTATGGTTCTCCGCTTATCGCCCCGCCGGCGAGGAAATAGCGGTACCCGCCGTCCTCGATAAGGTCAAGAGGCGTCACATTGATCGTCTCCAAGGTGTAGCCGTCATTCTGCCGCGAAACGGCGCGCTGCTGCACGACCTCCGCGCGTGTGATGGCCGCATCGTCGATGCGCCCCCAGAAGAAAAGCGCATCATTGCCCTGTCCCCGGCTCATTGACCAGCGCCCCACATGGACGCGCTCACCGTCCGCACAGTCGAGCGCCGAGCCGAAGGCCTCCTGCCAGCCGAGCAGCGTGTAGAAATTGCTCGCACCGCAATAGGTCACATTCTCGCTCACCAGTAGGGTGACGCGCAGCGTCTTATAGATCTTCTCCACGGGAAGGGACGCAAGCTCGCGCGTCTTTTCGTACACGCCGTAGCGCTGCTCGCCGTCGCGCAGGGCCATCGCGCGCGTCAGGTGTCCGCCGCCGAGCATATTGCTGATGAGCAGCGCGCAGAGCATGATGACAACGCTCTTGACCGCGCGGCGCGCCCTCGTCGGCCGCTTTTCGATCTTCTGCTTTTTCACGGCTGCGTCCCCCCTTCCGGAAGCTCGATCCTCGTCTCGATGCACTCGCCGAAGCGGTCGTAGACGAACGTCACGTAAGTATCGCCCTCTTCAAGCGGCACGGTATGCTGGCCGTAGTGCACATACAAGCTGCCGCTGCTGCTCCGGCAGCTGGAATACCAGCCCGGATACCGTCCTGTATTCTCATAGTCGTACATCGTCTCGCCGCGTTCGCTTTGCAGCGACATCGTTTCGATCAAGCGCTCATAGACCTTTCTGCCTGGGATGCGGTCATAGGAACTCACCCAGAGCACCGCCTGCCGCTCTCCATCGAGAATGCCGTATTCGATGCGGTTCAGCTGCACGATATCGTCCCCGATGGGGATGTGCTCGTGCAGGTCTGCCGCGCCGTCGAGTTCTTCCCATGAGATGCTGTTCACCGCCGGGCTTACGCGCTCGCGGATGCTCTCATACACGCCGCTGAGCATCGGCAGCATGAAAAAGCCCTGCACACAGGCGACGATCGTGATGAAAATCGCGATGCGCTGCACGATGACGAGCCAGAAGTGGCGGTACTGCTCGCGCAGGGCCTTGCCCGTCTCCTCGGGGTCGCCCATCAGCTCCACGGCGCGCGCGGCGGCGTCCTCTTCCGTATAGCCGTGCTCGACCAGCGCTTCGGCGTGGTCTTCGATGTGACCGGCGAGCTCATTTCTCAGATCGTTCGCCTCGTCAGCCGTCAGCCGACCGACCTGCGCGAGCACGCGGTCGCAATATTCGTTTCTGTTCATAGCCTCACCTTTTTTAAGCAAAGTGCAGCACGGCGTTCACCGCGCCGCTGTACTCCTGCCAGGCTTTTTCCTCTTCCGTGAGCGCGGCACGGCCGGCGCGCGTCAGGTGATAATATTTGCGCATCCGGCCGGTGGGCGCTGCCTTTTCATAGGCTTCCACATACCCCTCGCGCTCCATCCCGTGCAGCACGGGGTAGAGCGTGCCCTCCTTCATCTCGAAGACGTTGCTTGAGCGGCGCGCCAGCTCCAAAATGATCTGGTAGCCGTACATGTCCTCACTTGAGAGGAGCTTGAGCAGCAGAAGCTGCGTGTGGTCGATGCTCTTTTTCTTCATGTTGCACCTCCGTCAATACATAGAGTATCTATGCTTTCAGTATACATAGAGTTTCGAGGTATGTCAAGCCAAAAATACCTGTGAATTTTTGTTCATTTTCTTAACAGACCCTAAACTTTACTTCTTGTCCTTTCGCGACATACAATTATAATAATTTGAAAATCCGGCGGGACTCTTTACCGCCAAATCGCATCGACAGGAAAAGAGAGGTTCCCATGAAAACGTATCAGGCAGGCATCGACGTAGGCTCCACCACAGTCAAGCTCGTCGTACTGGATGAAAACGGACAAATGGTCTTCGGGCAGTATCGGCGCCATCTGTCCCACACGCAGCGCGCGCTGTCCGATCTACTCAAACAGGCGCGCGCAGCGCTCGGCGAGTGCGCGCTCTCTCTGCGCGCCACGGGCTCCGGCGCGATCAACTTGGCCAAGGCGCTCGGCATCCCGTTCGTGCAGGAGGTCGTCGCCGTGGCGCAGGCGCTCGAGCGCGTCGCGCCGCAGGTGGATGTCGCCATCGAGCTCGGCGGCGAGGACGCCAAGATCATCTACTTCAAAGGCGGGCTCGAAGAGCGCATGAACGGCGTCTGCGCCGGCGGCACCGGCTCGTTCATCGACCAGATGGCCGCCCTTTTGCAGACCGACGCCGCGGGTCTCGACCGTGAGGCCGCGCACTATCAGCAGATCTACCCCATCGCCGCGCGCTGCGGCGTGTTCGCCAAGACGGACATTCAGCCCCTCATCAACGAGGGCGCGACGAAGGCCGACCTTGCCGCCTCGATCTTCCAGGCGGTCGTCAACCAGACCATTTCGGGCCTTGCCTGCGGCAAGCCCATCCGCGGCCATGTCGCGTTCTTAGGTGGGCCGCTGCACTTCCTCCCCCAACTCAAGGCCGCGTTTATCCGCACGCTGAAGCTGACGGATGAGACGACCATCGACCCCGAAAATTCCCACCTCTTCGCCGCCACCGGCGCGGCCATCGACGAAACGCCCGCCGAGGCACAGCCGCTTAGCATGCTTATCAGGCGGCTCGACAGCGGCGTGCAGATGGATTTTGAATTAAAGCGCCTGCCGGCGCTCTTTGAAGACGAAGCCGACCTCGAGGCCTTCCGCACCCGTCACCATACGGCGGTCGTGCCGCGCGGCGATCTTGCAACGTATAATGGCGACTGCTTTCTCGGCTTCGACGCGGGCTCGACGACGACAAAGCTCGCGTTAGTTGGCGAAAAGGGCGAGCTTTTGTACTCGTTCTACGCCAACAATCAGGGCAATCCCATCCAGACCGCCATGCAGGCGGTACATACGCTGCGCGAGCATCTTCCCGCAGGCGCGCATATCGCGCGCTCCTGCTCCACGGGCTACGGCGAAACGCTGCTCAAGTCCGCGTTCTCGCTCGACGAGGGTGAGGTCGAGACCATCGCCCATTGCACCGCCGCGTCGTTTTTCGACCCAAAGGTCGACTGCGTGCTCGACATCGGCGGTCAGGATATGAAGTGCATCAAGCTCAAGGACGGCGCGGTGGACACGGTGCTCCTGAACGAGGCCTGCTCGTCCGGCTGCGGCTCGTTCCTCGAGAATTTTGCCAATTCCCTCGGTATGACGGCGCAGGAATTTGCGCACGAGGCGCTCTTCGCCAAGGCTCCCGTGGATCTCGGCACGCGCTGCACGGTGTTTATGAATTCCAATGTCAAGCAGGCGCAGAAGGAGGGCGCCAGCGTCTCCGATATCTCCGCCGGTCTTGCCTACTCTGTCATCAAAAACGCGCTCTACAAGGTCATCAAGCTCTCCGACGCGAGCGAGCTTGGCTCGCACGTCGTCGTGCAGGGCGGCACGTTCTTCAACGAGGCCGTGCTGCGCGCGTTCGAGCGCATCTCCGGCGCGCAGGTGACCTGTCCCGATATTGCGGGCATCATGGGCGCGTTTGGCGCGGCGCTGCTTGCGCGCGACCGCTGCCACGGTCAGCAGAGCACGATGCTCCCGCTCGAAGAGATCGAGCAGCTCACGTACAAGACCTCTGCCGCGCGCTGCCAGGGCTGTCAGAACCACTGCATGCTCACGGTCAGCATCTTCCCCGGCGGCCGCCGCCATGTGAGCGGCAACCGCTGTGAAAAGGCCCTGCGCGGCGAAAGCGCCGCCAAGCCCGGCGAAAACATCTTCGCCTACAAGCGCGAGCGCATGTTCGCCTATCCCCCGCTCGAGCCTGAAAACGCGCCGCGCGGCGAGATCGGCATCCCGCGCGTGCTGAACATGTACGAAAACTATCCGTTCTGGGCGACGTTCTTCCGCAGCCTCGGCTTCCGCGCCATCCTCTCCCCGTTCTCCACGCGCGCGATCTACGAGCTGGGCATGGAGAGCATCCCGTCGGAATCCGAGTGCTATCCTGCCAAGCTCGCCCACGGCCACGCCCAGTGGCTCATCGACCACGGCGTCAAGACCATCTTCCACCCCTGCGTGTTCTACGAGCATCAGGAGGTGCCGGGCGCGCAGAACCACTACAACTGCCCGATCGTCGTCTCGTATCCCGAGAACATCAAGAACAACGTTGAGGCGGTGACCGACGGCTCCGTGCAGTACCTGCGTCCCTTTCTCGCCTTCACGAACGAGAAGGTCGCAGCTGACCGGCTCGCGCGCTTCTGCAAAGGCGCGTGGGGCATCCCCGAAAAGGAGGCGCGCCGCGCCGTACACCTCGCCTGGGAGGAACAGCAGAGCGCCAAGGCCGATGTACGCGCCGCGGGCGCGAAGGCGCTCGCCGACATGGAGAAAGCCGGCGGCAGCGGCATTGTCCTCGTCGGGCGCCCTTACCACGTTGACCCCGAGATCAACCACGGCATCCCCGAGCTGATCGCAGCCTACGGCCTGACGGTGCTGACCGAGGACTGCCTGCCCATCGACTTTACGCCCAAGCGCCCCGTGCGCGTGAACGACCAGTGGGTCTACCACTCCCGCCTTTACACCGCGGCGGAATTCGTCTGCGGGCGCGACGATCTGGAGCTGATCCAGCTCAACTCGTTCGGCTGCGGGCTGGACGCCGTCACGACCGACGAGGTCTGCGAGCTTCTGGAGCAGGGCGGCAAGCTCTACACCTGCCTTAAGATCGACGAGGTCAACAACCTTGGCGCGGTGCGCATCCGCATCCGCTCGCTGCTTGCCGCCGTCGCCATGCGGCGCGAGCGCGGGATCCGCTCCGCCCCGCTCACGCATCCCTACGAGCGCACGTACTACACAAAGGAGATGCAGCGCGAGCGCTACACGATCCTTGCCCCCCAGATGAGCCCCATCCACTTTGACATCATCGAACCGATCTTCCGCCATTACGGCTACAACTTTGAGGTGCTGCAAAACGATGATCGCAACGCCATTGATACAGGGCTGAAATACGTCAACAACGACGCCTGCTTCCCCTCCATCACCGTTGTCGGCCAGTTCATGGAGGCGGTGACCTCCGGCCGGTACGACACCGACCGTCTCGCCCTCATCATGTCGCAGACCGGCGGATGCTGCCGTGCGAGCAACTACATCGCCTTCATCCGCCGCGCGCTCAAAAAAGCAGGGCTTGCGCACATTCCTGTCATTTCCTTCAATGCCAACGGCATGGAGACAAACGAGGGCTTCCGTCTCAAGCCCGCCATGGTCGCAGCAGGCTTTCGGGGCATGGTGCTTGGCGATGTGCTGATGCGCTGTCTCTACCGCGTGCGCCCGTACGAGATCGAAAAGGGCAGCGCGAACGCGCTGCACCGAAAGTGGCGTGATATCTGCGTCGAATCGCTGACGAGCGCGCATCCCAAGTACAGCTACGCCCAGCTCTGCCGCGGCATTGTTGCGGACTTCGACGCGCTGCCCATAGACGAAACGCTCCAAAAGCCGCGCGTCGGCGTCGTCGGCGAGATCTTAGTCAAGTACATGCCGCTGGCCAACAACCATGTTGTCGAGCTGCTGGAGCGCGAGGGCGCGGAAGCGGTCGTCCCCGACCTGCTGGACTTCTTTTCCGCAACCATTTACGAGCAGGACTACAAGCATACGCACCTTGGCCAAAGCTGGAAATGCTCGGCCAGCGCCAGGCTTGGCGTACCGCTGCTTGAACGCATCCGCAGACCGGCAAGCGAAGCGCTGAAGGCCAGCCGCCGTTTCGATACTCCCGCCTCGATCTCCCACGTTGCCGAGCTTGCCAAGCCCTTCCTCTCGATCGGCAACCAGTACGGCGAGGGCTGGTTCCTCGCCGGCGAGATGGTCGAGCTGATCACCACCGGCACGCCGAACATCGTGTGCATCCAGCCGTTCGCGTGCCTGCCGAACCACGTGGTCGGCAAGGGCGTTATCAAAGCGCTGCGCGCGGCCTATCCCGCAGCCAACATTGTCGCCGTGGACTACGACCCCGGCGCGAGCGAGGTCAACCAGCTCAACCGCATCAAGCTGATGCTGACGGCGGCGCAGCGCGCGCTGCGCGCCGATGCCCCACCGCCGTTTGATGCTGCTGACGCGCCGCAGCCCGGTGCATTTGCCGCCGTTTGAACGGCGAAGCGCTGCACCGCCCCTCCTCTTTGCGGCTTTTTCCGTCTTTCGGCGCGCCAGAGCGTGCAAAATCAAAAAATTGTCTTGCTTTTCGCGCCCCGGTATGGTATCATTAATACCTGTGAATATCGCGTGAACGCTCACGTTCAACAACTTGGAGGTTATCAACATGACTTTATTCATCACCATTCTTCAGCTTCTCTGCGGCCTGTTTGTCGTTGCCATCGTCCTTTTCCAGAGCGGCAAGTCCGCCGGCTTAAGCGGCGCCATCGGCGGCGTGGCCGATTCTTTCATGGCCAAGAACAAGGCTAAGAGCATGGATGCCAAGCTGGCTCGCGCGACCAAGTGGGTCGGCACCGCGTTCATCGTCCTGACGCTCGTGCTGAATATGCTGTAAGGGTCAACCAATCGATCGTGAAAAGGAAGAGCGAAAGCTGCGCTTTCGCTCTTCCTTTTGTTTTTTGAAAACATCGCTGCAACGCGCAGTGATCCTTTCCACCGACAAAAACATGTGATAAGATGCGATAACCCGAGCAACCGCTTTACGGACGCCCATCAAACGAAGAGGATGGGTGGTTTTGTGCTCACAGCGCCGCGTGCACGGACGGCACTGTGCCTGCCGCGCAAAAAAAGAAAGGACCGGTCATACGACCGGCCCTTTTTGCAGAGAGATTACAGCTTGGAGATGATGTCAACGATCTCTGCGCCAATGCGCTTCTGCGCCTCGACGGTGGCGGCGCCGATGTGCGGCGTGCAGGAGACCATGGGGTGAGAATAGAGCGCCTTGTTGGTGGCAGGCTCGTCGGCGTAGACGTCCAGACCGGCGGCGCGGACCTTGCCGCTCTCCAGACCGGCGAGCAGCGCGGCCTCGTCCACGTTGGTGCCGCGGGAGGTATTGATGATGACGACGCCGTCCTTCATCTTGGCAATGCGCTCGGCATTGATGAGCGCGCCGCCGTCAACAGCGGGCGCGTGGACGGAGATAAAGTCGGACTTGGCCAGCAGCTCGTCCATCTCAACATAGGGGATACCCAGCTGCTCTTCGATGCCGGGGATGTGGAAGATATCAAAGGCGATGACGTTCATGCCGATGGCCTTGGCCATCACGCCGAGCTTCTGGCCGATGCGGCCGAAGCCGACGACGCCGAGCGTCTTGCCGCACAGCTCGATGCCCTTGCCGTAGGCCTTCTTTTCCCACTGGCCGTTGCGCATGGTGTAGCCCGCGTGGGAAATGTAGCGCGCGCAGGAGAACATGTGCGCCATGGCAAGCTCCGCCACGGACTCGGAGGAGGCGCGCGGGGTGTTCTTCACGTCGATGCCGGCAGCCTTGGCATAGTCCACGTCGATATTGTCAACGCCCACGCCGCCGCGGATGATGAGCTTGAGACTGCTGCCCTTGGCCTCGTCGATCTGTGCGGCGCGGACCTTGGTCTTGGAGCGGACGACAACAACGTCGAAATCGCGCAGTGCCTTGCCCAGCTCAGCAGGCTCATAGAACTGCTCTACAACTTCATGACCCTGAGCCTTCAGCTCGGCCATAGCGGTCTTATCCATACCGTCGGTAACAAGAATACGCATAACGAAATTCTCCTTAAATATTATTGTAATCATTTTTGTGACGGCATGTGCGTCGCAAAAATACGTTGGCCCAGCCGCTCTTCAAGCGGCGGCGCCGGTGAACGCTTCACCGGCGGAGGGGGGATCTAAAAGGGGGATATGATCCCCCTTTTAAAAAGCAATTACTTGGCGTGCTCTTCCTCGAACTTCTTCAGGAACGCGACGAGCGCTTCAGCGCCCTCCTTGGGCATGGCGTTGTAAACGCTGGCGCGCAGACCGCCGACGCTCTTGTGGCCCTTGAGGTTGTCGTAGCCGGCAGCCTTGGTAGCGGCGACGACTTCGGCGTCGAGCTCGGCGGAATCGGTGACGAACGGAATGTTCATGAGAGAACGGAACTCGGGCTCAACGGTGCCGTGGAACATCTTGGAGGAATCCAGGAAGTCATAGATGACCTTGGCCTTTTCGATGTTGCGCTTATGCATCTCTTCAAGACCGCCGATGCTCTTGAGGTACTTGAACACCTTGCCGCAGCAGTAGATCGCCCAGCAGTTCGGGGTGTTGTACATGGAGTCGTTCTTTGCGTGGGTGTCATAGCGCATGTAGATGGGCATCTTGGGATCGAGATCCTCGCGGATGAGGTCTTCGCGGATGATGGCGATGACCATGCCGGCAGGGCCGACGTTCTTCTGCACGCCCGCATAGATCATGCCGTAGTCACTCACGTTGCAGGGCTGGGAGAGGAACATGGAGCTCTGGTCGGAAACAAGGATGTGGCCCTTGGTGTTGGGCAGCTTCTGCCAGGTCACACCGTGAATGGTCTCGTTCTCGCAGATGTAGACATAGTCGGCATCATCGGGAATGTCGAGATCGGAGCAGTCGGGGATGTAGCTGTAGTTCTTGTCCTTGGAGGAAGCGGCAACGATGACCTCGCCGTACTTCTTGGCCTCGGCAATGGCCTTCTTGGACCATGCGCCGGTCTCGACGTAGACGGCCTTGCCGTTCTTCATCAGGTTCCAGGGCACAGCCGCGAACTGCAGCGTAGCGCCGCCCTGAATGAACAGGACCTTGTAGTTGTCGGGAATGCCCATCAGCTCGCGCAGGTCGGCCTCAGCCTCGTCGATGATCTGCTGGAAGACCTTGGAGCGGTGGCTCATTTCCATGACGCACATGCCGCTGCCGCGGTAGTTCATCATCTCGTCACGGATCTCCTCCAGCACGGGCTCGGGCATCATGGCGGGGCCGGCGGAGAAATTGTAAGTGCGGTTGTACTTCATCGTGTGTTCCTCCTGAATGTTATTTTTTGAACAATTCTGACAGAAATCTCATGTTTTGACAAATACAGTATAGTCTATCGGACGCAGATAATCAATAGAAAAAAGAGAACGCCTTATTTATTTTCAGGCAAGTCAACAAAAAGTCAGGTTTTCAATGCGAGGGCAAAAAATCACGACGGCAAAAAAATTATTGACAAACGATAATTCTTTTGCTAAGCTGAAGCTGCAAAAATTATTGATAAACGATAATTTGGAGGTGCAATATGAAAAATGACAGGCTCAAGCGTCTGCTGGCGGCGGAAGCAGCCGTCTGCGCGGCGCTGGTAGCGGCGCTGCACATTTGGGAGGGAGCGGCGTTTTCGCTCTACGAGCTTCCCGGCAGCGCAGTGGGGCAGGGACTGAGTGCGCTGGCCGCCTCGGGCCGCTTCGGCTTCGCGCTGGCGTTCACGCT
>CAKTRT010000019.1 GCA_934597535.1 uncultured Oscillospiraceae bacterium
TTGTCAAAGTTTCGTTGTTTAATTTACAAGGTGCACGCTCCAACCGCGGAACAGTCGTTATCTTACCACCCTCTCCCCCCTTTGTCAACACCTTTTTTCAAATTTTTTCTTTTTTCTCCAAAAAGTTTTTTCGCTCTGTCAAAAAGTGAGAATTTTATAGAGAAACGGGGCGAAAGCTGCACTTCCGCCCCGTTTCCTATTTTTCTCTCAGCCGCCGCAAACGCCGAAGAGCTGGCACAGCATCGCGATCAGGCTGCTGCAATCAAAGCTGCCGCAGTGAAAAATCATGGCGTCAAACCTCCTCGCATATTGGGATATGTCTTGCAAGAACGGTTCCTATCCTACCCTGTTTCGCCACGGATTGCAAATGCAATGATTCCCAGCGCCGTCTCAGTCTCTGCTGAGCTTGGCGTCAAAGCCGCCCGGAAACATATCGGCATACAGCGGATCATCCCACACCGCGCGCAGACCCGCTTCCAGCTCTGCCGCCTGTTCCGGCGTGAGCGCGGCAAGCATCTCGCGCAGCTCTGCGCTCGGGCGGGCATAGATCATATTGGGAAGCCGCCACTCGTGCGACTCGCCCGCCGACAGGAACCAGCACTCCGCAAGCCGCGATGCCGTCGCATTCTGCTGTCCAGAATCCCAGCTGCGCCCGATGTACGGCAGGCGAACGCCTCCGCCGCCCGTCCAGGTTCCTTCGATGTACCAGTCGCCCGCTTCGTTTTTGCAGGCGTCCGCCCCCACGCCCCAGCTGTAATAATCGCCATATTCGCCCTCGCCGGACGGTTCGATCATGCCGCTGCCGGCCTCCCAGCCGTAGCGGCGCGCGGACTCCGGTTCGTCAAAGCGCAGCATTGCTCCAAAGCCAAAGCAGAAATTTGGATCTTCTTCGCCGTAATACGCATCAAACACGCGCTCCTTCACCTGCGCCGCCGCGTCATCCGGTTTTCTGCAGTACCAGCGCGGCGCGGCGTTCAGATTGGCGGCGAACTGTGTGCAGAACTCATTTGCAACGATTTCGTAGTCTGTCTCCACACCGTCCACACGTAGGTCATAGATCCGCTTTTCCTCCGCCCCCTGCATATAGGCGGAAAGCCGCTCGGCGAGCCATCCGTTGTTATTTTTCAGATAGACCGTCTCCGCCCCGTCTGTCAGGCGCAGCGTATCGCCGCAGGGAAACTCATAGCGCCAGTCCTCCCCCTCGTCAGGGGAGTACTCTCCCCAGCATGGCACGATAGCAATCGTTTTGTCCCCATAGGAAAACTCCGCGGCAAGTCCGTTCTGGCAGGCCGTCCAATCCTCCTCTGCCGCAGCGGTGAACACCGTCTCCTCCGGCACGTACCCCCATTCATCTACACCGCGCGGGCAGTCGTATTCGTCCACGCGCCCGCCGTCCAACGCATTCGCCACACGAATGTGATAGACGCCCGTCTCATCTGCGCCGCCGAAAATGGCGCTGCAGAATTGCAGAACCGTCTCCCGCGCCTGCGCGTCAGTCTGTACAATATCCTCCTGCTTTTCCTGCGCGCAGCTGCTGAGCGTAAACAGCAGCGCCAGCACCGCTGCCGCCAGCAGCAAAGCTCGACTGCAGCTCTTTTTCATCGTTCCACCCTCCTCATTTTCCGTTCTTCGCAAGAGTTTCAATCGATATTGATATAGACGTAAAGTCGGCGGATTCAGTTCCCGTTTTTTCAAAATAATTACCTATTTACCAATAGGCAGCAATAAACAAAGAGGGTCTCGCACATCGCGGCCCTCTTCGTTTGGAAATCGTCTGATTTTCACTTGTCAGCACTTTTTTGCGGTGCTATACTATATTGTTGTACCGCTCAGAACTCATAGAGCATCGTGCGGTCAATATCCGCGAGCGAGTGCGCGCCGCACATGCGCATCGTATCGGCAAGCTCCGCCTTGAGCTTCTGCACATAGAGCTGCACGCCCTCTTCCCCGCCGCCATAAACGGCTGTAACAAACGGGCGGCCGATGAGCACCGCGTCCGCGCCCAGCGCCAGCGCCTTGAACGTATCCATGCCGCTGCGGATGCCGCCATCGACGAGCACGGTCATCTTCCCGCCGACCGCGTCCACGATCTCCGGCAGCACCTCTGCCGTTGCGGGGCAGTGATCGAGCACTCGTCCGCCGTGGTTCGACACAACAATAGCGCTCGCCCCTGCCTCCAGCGCCTTCTTCGCGCCGCGCACAGTCATGATGCCCTTGAGGATGAACGGCCGCCCGGCACATGCGCTGATCTGCTTCAGCTCCTCGACGCTCTTGCTGCCGGCCGGCGGCGTCAGACCCTGCAAAAACGGCAGGCCCGCCGCGTCGATGTCCATCGCGATGGCGAAGGACTCAGCTTCCTGCACGAGCGCGAATTTTTCGCGGATCGTGTCCAGATCCCATGGCTTGATGGTCGGCACGCCGCAGCCGCCGTTCGCCTTGAGCGCCTCAGCCGCGCCCTCAACGACCTTCGGGTCGGTGCCGTCGCCGGTAAAAGCGAGAATGCCCGCGTTTGCGCACGCGCGCACAAGGATATTATTATAAGTAAGATCGTCGTATTTGTCCCCGTAGTGAAGACGCATCGCGCCCACCGGCGCGGCGAACGCCGGAATCTCAAACGTCCGGCCAAAGAGCGTGAATGAGGTGTCCACCGGTGAATTTTCGCAGATGGTGTCCATGTTGACGCAGATTTCGCGCCACTTTTCCGCGTTGCGGATAAAGCCCGTGCCCTCGCCCTTGGCGCCGGGACCGGGAACGGTGTTGCGGCAGACCTTGCCGTTGCAGTCGTTGCACGCCTTGCAGTAAGGCCCGATGCAGGTCCTTGCGGCTTCCAGCACTTCCTGATAAGTCATGTTAAACTTCCCCTTTCGGAATAAAATGCTGTTTCTATTTTAACGTGTCCTGCTGAAAAAGCAAGACCCAAAGGAGCTATTTATGAATATTGTTCACACACTGAGAGAATATGTCGATGCGCTGCGCGACGCGGGCATTCTGGTCGAAAGCACCGTGAGCGACGAGCTCGCCGCGCGTGAGATCCACTGCCTCACCTACGATACGCGCGCGCTGAGCGAGGACGCGCTTTTCATCTGCAAGGGCGCACACTTCAAGGAAGAGTATCTGCGCGACGCGCTCTCGCGCGGCGCGATCGCCTATGTTGCGGAGAAAAAGCACAGTGTGGACGCGCCCTGTCTCCTTGTCAGCGACATTCGCTATTCCCTTGTCGTGCTCGGTCAGCTCTTTTATAACCATGTGACGGACAAGCTCACAAGCGTCGGCATCACGGGCACGAAGGGCAAGAGCACCACGGCCTACTACGTGCGCTACATCCTGAATGACTGGCTGCGCGCGGAAAATAAGCCTGAGTGCGCCATCCTCTCCTCCATCGACAACTACGACGGCAAGAGCACTGAGGAGTCCCACATCACCACGCCCGAAGTGCTCGAGCTCTACCGGCACTTTGAAAACGCCTATGAGAGCGGCATCTCGCACCTTGTGATGGAGGCCTCGTCCCAGGCGCTCAAATACGGCCGCGTGCGCGGTATCACGTACGACGTCGCCGCGTTTTTGAACATCGGCAGCGACCACATCAGCCCCATCGAGCACCCGGACTTCGAGGATTACTTCAACTCCAAGCTCAAAATTTTCGACTCCTGCCGCTTCGGCTGCGTCAATACCGACGCCAAGTACGCCGGCCGCGTCATTGAGTATGCCAAGGGCCGCTGCAGCCTCATCACGTTCGGCTCGCATGAATCAGATACCGTCTACTGCAAACACACGGAAAAGCGCGCGGACGGACTTTACTTTACCGTTGTTTCGCCAAAGTACAACGGCGAATTTTCCATCACGATGCCCGGCCTTTTCAACATCTCCAACGCCCTCGCCGCCATGGCCATCTGCATGGCGCTCGACGTGCCGGAGGAATACGTGCGCTCGGGCCTTCGCAAGGCGCGCGCCGCGGGCCGCATGCAGATCTACGAGAGCCGCGACAAAAACGTCACCGTCATCGTTGACTACGCGCACAACCGCATGAGCTTTGACGCGCTCTACCGCTCAACGAAGATCGAATACCCCGGCCGCCAGATGATCTCCGTCTTCGGCTGCCCCGGCTCCCACGCGCTCCAGCGCAGAAAGGACTTAGGCGAGCTGAGCGGGCAGAACTGCGACTTCGTCTACATCACCGAGGAGGACTCCGGCGAGGAGCCGTTCGCGCAGATCGCCGCCGACATTGAAAAGCACGTCGCCTGCCCGCACCTCGCGCTCGAGGACCGCGCCGAGTGCATCCGCCGCGCGATTCTGGACGGCGAGGACGCGCGCGTCGTGCTCCTGACCGGCAAGGGCGAGGAGACGACCATGAAGCGCGGCAGCACCTTCGTCCCCTACCCGAGCGACGTTGAGCTCACGCTCAAATACCTCGCCGAGTACGATAAGGCCCACCCTGTTGCGCCGGTGAGCAGCGAAAAGAAAACGAAAAAAAAGGACTTTCTGCCCATCATCCTCGGCAGCGATGAAAACGCCTACGGCACGGCGCGCCTCTTCCAAGAGGCCTACGGCGTCACGCCGCTGCTGCTGTGCACACAGCAGCTCGTCCCCACGCGCCGCTCTCATTTGTTCACCTGCCGTATTATTCCGGACTTTGAACGTGAGGAGGTCTTTCCCGACGCGCTGCTCAAGGTTTTGAAGCAATGCGCGCAGGACTATGTAAAGCTGCTCGTCATCCCCTGCTCGGACTACTACACCGGCCTTCTCTGCCGCCACTACGACCACTTCGAGGGGCTGATCGCCAACCGTTTCCTCTCCGATGAGCTGCTTGAAACGTTCGACACGAAGGACAAGTTCTACGCCCTCTGCGAGCAGTACGGCATGGACTATCCCAAGACCGTCGTCGCCTCTCCCGAAGAGCGTGAGAGCGTTGTTGACCGTCTCCCGTTCGACTTCCCCATCGTCGTCAAGCCCGAGAATTCCAACGCGCTTGACTATCTCCGCTGCCACTTCGAGGGGCAGAAGAAGGTCTTCTTCTTCGATACGCGCGAGCAGTACCTGACGATGATCCACAGCATGAACCGGTCGGACTATCGCGGCAAGCTCATCCTGCAGGAGTTTATCCCCGGCGGCGACGACGCCATGCGCGTGCTCAACAGCTATTCTGATTTGGACGGTCATGTGCGCGCGATGTGTCTCGGCCAGCCGGTGCTCGAATACTACGATCCAAAGTCCGTCGGCAACTATGCCGCCATCATCTCGCGCGGCGATCAGGCGCTGTACGACCGGATGCAGGAATTTCTCGAAAAGCTCGGCTACGTCGGCTTTTCGAACATCGACATGAAGTATGATTCCCGCACGGGCCGCTATGTGCTCTTCGAGATCAACCCGCGCCTTGGCCGCAGCAGCTATTTCTGCCGCGCTGCGGGGCTCAACATGATGAAGATTCTGACTGACGACGTCGTCTACGGCAGGCGCGAGGACTGCGTTTACAACCACACCGTCGCCCTCTGGCAGAACGTGCCGACCGGCATTCTGCGCCGCTACGTCAAGGACAGGGAGCTTTCCGACGAGCTCAAGCAATTCAAGGGCACGCACACGCTCTTCTGCAAGGGCGACCTGCCGCCCGCACGGCTCTACCGCCTGCTGCGCTATTACGCCGCGCAGTACCACAACTTCCGCGACTATTACTTCGACAAGAAATAACTTCTATCAAAAGAAAAAGGAACGGCTCGCGCCGTTCCTTTTTTCTTACCAGAATTTCTTCTTTTTGCACACCCACAGACTCAGCGCCACCACAGCAATGCTCACAAGGATGACGGCTGGGTAGCCGTACTTCCATTGCAGCTCCGGCATGCCGGTAAAATTCATGCCGTACCAGCCGACGAGCAGCGTCAGCGGCAGGAAGATCGTCGTCACGATGGTCAGGATCTGCATGATGCGGTTCTGCCGGATGTCGATCTCCGACTGGAACAGCGACTGGAGCTGAGCGCAGTATTCGCGCAGCAGCTGCGATTCCTCGCGCAGGCGGATCACACGCTCTTCAAACAGGCGGAACAGCCTGCATTCCTCGTCAGAGAAAAATCCGTTTTCATTCTCGCACAGCTCGCTTGCCACGTCATCGAGCTGAGAATAATAGCGGTACCATGCCATCGCTTCCTTGCGCAGCGCGCTCATCGGCGCGCTGAAGTTTTCCAGCTCGCCCGCGAGCACACGGTCCTCCAGCTTTGCCGCACGGTCCTCGATCTCTTCCAAATGGTGCAGGTCCTTTGCGATCAGCAGCTCAAAGAAATGATAGAGAAAATGCCCAACGCTTTTCTCCGTCAGGCGCTTTTCCTTTACAATATGCCTGATCCGAGCCTCCATCGTCCCGCCGTCATCCACCAGCACCACTCGCTCGCGCGTAACAAGATAACCGCAGCCGATCCGTCCGCCGTCTCTGCCGTGCTCCGGGAGGGACAGCGTGCCCGACAGATAGTTGGAGCGCACCTCCGCCTTGCACACGCGCGCGTCCCGTGCGCCCGGCGTGTGCACGAGCACTTCAGCCAGCTCCGAAGGCTCCTGCAGGTGCGCAAGCTCATCCGAGGTGAGCAGCAGCACTGCCGCCTCGTCCGCCGCCGGCTCCCTCTCCAGCGGCGTCAGCGTCTGTCGGATCGCATACCAGTCCATAGAATCCCCCCATTGTCTTTTTCTTTATTGTAGCACGTTTGCATCAAAGTGCAAGAGGGCTGCGCCGCCGAAAGCAAAATGGCAATAATTTTAAAAAAGCACTATGGATTTCCAGAAAATCATGCTATAATGCGGGCACAAAGCGTTGATAGGAGGAATCCCTATGACCATGCTCGAAGCGATCCTTGCGCGTCACAGTGTACGCGCCTACCGTGAGCAGCCCATTGATGCCGAGATCGTTGACCGCCTGCGCGCCGAGATCGCGCAGTGCAACAAGGAGGGCGGGCTGCATCTCCAGCTCATCACCGGCGAACCGGATGCCTTCGGCGGCTTTATGGCGCACTACGGCAAGTTCACCGGCGTGCACAACTACATCGCCCTTGTAGGAAAAAGGAGCCGCGACCTTGACGAACGCCTTGGCTGGTACGGTGAGCGCATCGTGCTGCTCGCACAAATGCTGAGACTGAATTCCTGCTGGGTCGGCCTTACCTTCAGCCGCGGGCAGGCAAAGAAGAACATTCTGCTCGATAAGGGCGAGGAGCTGCGCGCGGTCATCGCCCTCGGCTACGGAGAAAACGAAGGCGCAGAACACGAGAGCCGCCCCATGCGCGAGTGCTGCCGCGCCAGCACTACGATGCCCGAGTGGTTCGGCCGCGGCATGAAGGCCGCAATGCTCGCGCCCACAGCAGTCAACCAGCAGCGCTTCCGCTTTACCCTCCTGCCCGACGGCACAGTCAAGGCAGAGAGCCTTGGCGGGGCATACAGCAAGATGGATCTCGGTATCGTCAAGTACCACTTTGCCCAGCTCGCGGGCGAGGAAAATTTTTCGTGGGCATAACCGGTTGTCAAAGCTTGCGTGCGGCGGGAACTTTTCCGCCGCACGCTTCGTCTAAAGATGCGGAAGATGGAACACCCCACACACAAAAGGAGGAAATTTGGATGAAACGAAAGTCTCTTCGCGCGCTCGTTTGCGCGCTCCTCGCGTCTCTTGCGCTCACGACCTTCGCCTTTGCCGACAGCGGGCCAAAGCCCCTACTCATCGTGCGCGTCAAAGACGCGCCGCAGGAACCCTACTACCTCGACCTGCTCGCCGAGGGCAACTGGGACGCGAGCGAGGGCAACAGCCGCTTGAAACAGAGCACCGTCATCACGAACAGTTACGGCAGCGAGACCACCGTCCCGCTCAACGAAGATCTCCTCGCCCTGCTGCTCGACAATATTCCCGCCGGATGGCACGCCTGCACGGCACAGGGGACCTTCGGCGCACCGATCTTCAGCCATCTCTCTTCCAGAGGAACGGACGCCTCTGGCAATGCACTGCACCGGTTCGGCTACGTCGGTGTGCCGAGCACCTACCGCATCATCCTCGTCACCGAATCCGGCAAGGTCTGGGTCTCCGATATACTCAATCGCCGCGTTCTGCAATCGTCCGTCACGGTCAACTGGTCGGACGATACGTCGGCAGTCACCGTTTCCGTTCCCTCAACCATCCCCGGCTACTTGCTGCAATTTGTCGCAACGCTCGTGCCGACGCTTCTCATCGAGGGCGCGCTGCTTCTTCTGTTCCGCTATTCGTGGAAGAAAAACTGGGAAGCGTTTTTACTTGTCAACGTTCTGACTCAGGGCTTTTTAGCCGCCGCATCCGTATCTGTCGCCGCACACAGCGGCGTGAGCGCCTGGTATTT
Source organism: uncultured Oscillospiraceae bacterium (assembly GCA_934597535.1). GTDB lineage: Bacteria > Bacillota > Clostridia > Oscillospirales > Oscillospiraceae > Hominicoprocola. Next base: position 8,331 of record CAKTRT010000019.1, read on the forward strand.
CTTTTTCTTCCTGCTTCCGGCGGAACTCGTCATTTTGCTCGTCGAGCTGTATCTCTACGCCGGCTGCGGCTTTCTCACCGGCCACAGCAAGGGCCGCGCCGCGGCCTACGCGATCACCGCCAATCTGGCTTCCGCTGTCCTCGGCTATTATCTGGCCGAGCCTGTCTGGCGGCTCGTCGTTTCGATCTTGTGAGCCGTTTCTCGCATAGATGCAGCATTGAAAACAGGAGGGGCGGCCGCCCCTCCTGTTTCCGCTTCGCTCAGGCAACGCTCTGCCAGAATTGCTCCATTGCTTCCGTCCCCGCGTCGCCGTAGAACGAACGGAACGCCGCCTCCATCGCGCTGTCGCCAAGCTCGCTGTAGATACCGACCGTTTCCTTCCCCTCATAAAAGCGGATGTTCGCCGCCTTATGGCTGGGCGCTGCGTCATAATCTCTTGCCAGCGCCTTCGCCCGCGCAAGCTCCTCACGCGCGGCGGAAATGTCCGCGCGGCTGTAGAACATCTGGGCGCGCGCCGCAAGGAAGATCGCGCTGATCTTATCCAGCTCGCTGATCTCGCCGGGCTTTTTCAGGCCATCGAGCATCGCAAGCAGCCACTGCAGGATATCCAGCGCCGCGTCCGTATCGCCGCGCGACTCATAAACGCCGGCAAAACCGCCGCCCACGCGCACCAGCTCTGTCACGCCGCGCAGCAGCGCCATCGAAAGATAGGGCACGCCCTCCTCCCGCCGGTCCTTGAGTCCCGCGAGCAGATTGCCGATCTGCGCATCCAGAAACCCGCAGGCGTTGTTTGCCTTCAGCATTGCGAGCGCGCGGTCAAATTCCTCCATCTCAAGCAGGACCTCCGCCATGCTGATCCGGATGGACAGCTCGCTGATCTCCGGATCGCTATTCTGCGGCAGCAGGCGGCATGCATGGGTCAGCAGATCGAGCGAGCGGTTCAGCAGCGCCTTGTCCTTGCGCTTCATTCCCGCAAAGTCGAACATCATCGCGCTCTCATAGACGACGCGGAAGCTGTTGGGGTATTTCTGCAGCGCTTTTTCCGCCTCGGCGATCCCTTCGTCCACGTTCTCCGTGCGGCGCAGCGCCTTCAGGCGCTCACTGACGCTCTCACGGTCATTCGCGCGCAGCTGGTATCCCAGCAGCGCATCGACCGACAGATCGAAAAAGTCGGCCAGTTCCATCAGCATCGGGATCTCCGGCATGCTCTGCCCCTGCTCCCATTTGCTCACCGCCGCAACGGATACGCCCATCGCCTCGGCCAGCTGCTCCTGCGTCTGTCCCTTCTGCTTGCGGTAAAAACGGATATGGTCAGCAATTTTGTTTTCCATGATCGTTCAGTTCCTTTCGTTTTCTGTTGTGCCCTCAGTGTAACGCAGAGCGCCAAAGGAAACCAGCTACCAGAGGTAGAATTAGTTGAAATTTTTTTCAACTAAAAGTTGATATCCGTTTTCGATACAGCAAGGGGGCATTCTCTTTCCGGAGAATGCCCCCTTGCTTGCAGTCTTTATCCGCGGCCGGTCAGTCAAACATATTGTTCAGCTCGATGCGCTCCACCTTGCCGTCCCGAAACCAGAAGATCAACGCACGGCCAAGGCCCGTTTCCATGTTCTCGCCGTACCAGAGGTAGTCTCCCTCATAGTCCCAGTAGGGTTCATCCGTCAGCTCGCTGTAGGCGGCCGTCACCTGCGCGCGCGGTGTGCCGATGCGTACGCCGCCGGGCAGCGCGGCGCTGATCTGGCGCGATGTCTCGTAGTTCGGATCCGTGGTGGAAAAACGCACAGCAGAGTCGCGGTCCCCCGCAGCGCTGTGGTAGGCCTGCACGCTCGTTTCGCCGTTCGAGCAGCGCACCCAGTAGTCGCCCTCGGCATAGATCGGCTCCTGATCACCGAGCACCTCGCGTGTGTAGCCGGAGGTGCGGTAATCGGGGATCGCTGCGTATAGATAGTCGAACTCCATCTTGAGAAACAGTCCGTTCAGCAGCTCCGCCGCCGAAGCGCCGCCGTTCTTTTCGTGCCCGAGCGCGCCGGTGAGCCAGTGGATACCGCCGTTCGCGTCTTGGAAGCGGGCGTAGTCGCAGCCCTCCCAAAGCGTCAGGACACAGTTGCCGCCGGAAAGCTCTACGCGGTAGTCCGCCGCAGCCGGCGTGTGCGCGGCGCCGTCCGTCACATCTTTCCAAGCAAACCGGCCGGACAGCAGCGAGAGATAAGCTTCATTGTCCGACGCCTTGCCGCTGTAGGAGTTTTGCTTTGTGCCGTAAAAAGCACTGGCGTCCTTCGTCACATGGATGTTGCCGCCCGTAAGCCGCGTGAGCGCCGCGCCGACCCAGCTCTCATCCTCGCCGAAGGGAGAGACACAGTGGAAGTCCGCCGCATCTCCGCGCAGGTAAAGCTCCCCGCCCCACTCCGCAGCGACCAGCGTGCCGCTGTCCATCAGCGTATTCACGCGCTCCGCGAACTGCCGGTGCTCCGCCGTCCACTCGCCGCTCTGGTTGGGATTAGGGTTCAGGTAGATGCTGGCAATACCGTTCTCCCGAATGTTGCTTTTTCCGTTTTCAAAGGTCAGGAGACTGTAGTAGTAGGCGTAATGATTATCATTCCCCTGCCTGCCGACCACTTCGTATTCCAGCAGCATGTCTCGTCCTCCCTCGCGGCAGAGAAAGTACGCGGTGGAGACCACGCCTTCCGTCGCCGCCGGCAGCGCTTCACGATAAAGCTCCTCATCGCCCTTGCACACGCACAGCAGGTGTTCGTCCATATCCGTCTTTCGATAGACCAACCGCTCCAGCAGGCCGTCGCCGTCAAGATCGGCGGTGGCCAGCTCCATGTCATAGGATGCGCTCTCATCCTCGTAATTGACGGTCGCGCCATCAGCCGATACGCTTATTGCCGCGGTCATTTCGGCATCCTCCTCGCCGCGCAGCACCCGGAACGTCACCAGACCGCCGCTGCGATAGCTCAGGTGCGGCTCATCTGCCAGCGCCGTGCCAAGGTCAACCGATCTGCCAGCGCCGTTCTCTCTGATCAGCATCAGCCTTGTATGCATCTCACCGTCCGCGCACCGGAAGAGCGCCGCCCACTCATAGCGATACAGGCCGTCTGTAACGGAAACAGCCGTTGCGGGAGTCCAGCCCTCCTGCTCCTGTTCTGCATAAACGGCAAGGAGACGCTCCATGCTGCTGTCCCCCGGATAGAGCGCAATGACCCAGCGGTAGTCCTGAAATGCATTCTCGCTCAGGACGAGGTAAACGCTGCCATCTCTCTGCTGCAAAAGCAGCCAGTGGTCGAGCTGCACCAGCTCATCCTGCACTGCGTTTTCCATGCGGGAGACCGTCTCCCCGCGGTCGGCGTCTGTCGAGGTACCGTGCCATGCGCGGTAGTTTCCCTGACGCAGCGTTCCAGGACCCAAGCCGTCCGCCCAGACGCTCTCTCCGCCCCATCGTTCGTTCACATCGAAGGCAAAGCGGTCGTCGAACTTGTCTTTTGTCAGCACGATCTCCTGCCAGTACGAACGGGGATATGAGCAGCCCTCGCCCGTCAGCACGGCGGTCATCGCCTGACGCAGATCGCGCGAAAGCGACAGCCGCAGCTCCATTCCTCCGATCGCCTCATCATAGGTTTTCTGCCCATGCGGCGAGTCGTAAACGACATGGCCGAGGACATAGTCCGGCAGGAGCGTACGGCTGTTTTCATAGAGCCGGATGCACCAGCGGTAGGGATGCGTTCCAAAGGCGGAATAGCCCAGCGCGAGGTAGACGCTGCCGTCCGCCTGCTGCAATAGGAGCCACCGGTCCATTGCCGCAAGCTCATCCTGCCGCAGCAGCGCCGCATGCGGCACGACGGCGCCGCTGTCCTCCGCTGTCTGCACACCGCGCCACGCGCGCGCATTTTCGCGACGCAGCCGCGCGGCGTTCACATCCGTCCAGCCATGCCAGTCGGAATCGCCGCTTGCAAACTGGCTGTCGAAATTCGTGTAGTTGAGGTCGATCTCCTCCCAGTCCGCGCAGGAGTAATAGCATTCCCCGTCCGACAGCTCGGCGGTCATGCCGCCCTCTTCGTCCACGGAGAGCGTGAGCCACGGGGAAAAATCCGCAAATACCTCGTCATAGCTCTCGTCATAGGAGGGGTCGTCAAAGACGGCGTAGGAAAGCTGATAGGCAGAGGCGAGCGCCGCCAGCGGGCTGTCCTGCCGCGCAAGGCGGAAGACCCAGCGGAACGCAGCCTCGCGGCGCGGAATGCTCGCAAGGTAAATCGTCCCGTCCTTCTGCTGGAAGACCCAGAACTCCTCGCTCCAGCCATCCGGGAACTGGGCGCTTTCGGCATACTGATCGCTGCCGGCGCGCCAGACTCTTGCATTGCCGCGCCGCAGCAGCTCTGCGCTCATGCCGCCGCGCCAGCCGTCATCGGAAAACAGGGTCTCCTCGTCCGCCTTCTCATAGCACTTTTCCTTCTCCACACGCCGCGCATTGAACTCATCGGGCCAGAGCGCGCCGCTCTCTCCCGTCATGCCGCCGCGGACGCAGATGTTTCTGACCGTCTTCCAGCCGTCCTTTTCCTCCGTCAGCTCAATGCCGCGCGGAAGCGCCAGGATCGTCGTATCGTAGGGATAATCCGGCGCGGTGTAAACGACCTCGGCGATCTCAAATCGACCGTCTTCAAAAATATTCTGCTCCGGATCTGTCAAAAAGCATACGGCCACGAGCACGAGCGCGAGCACGGCCGCCGCGGCGACCCAGAACGCGGGTTTTTTGTAGTGCAGCGCGCTTTTCACGCGCGTTTTGATGTTCCCCTCGCCGAATGCCAGCGGGCAAGCCGCGACGGCTCTTTTCGGCGCGGCGCAGGACAGCAGCGCCTGCGAATAATCCGCGCGCTTTTCCGCTCCCATCGTGCGCACGACCTTTTCATCGCACGCAAGCTCAATATCGCGGCAGAAGAGGATGTAGGCGAGCCACACCAGCGGGTTGAACCAGTGCAGCGCGAGCACAAGGCAGCCGAGCACCTTCCACCAGTGGTCGCGGCGGGCAAGGTGCGCGCGCTCATGCGCGATGACGTGCGCCGCCGTCCCCTCGTCCATGTGCATGGGGAGATAGATTTTGGGCCTGACTACGCCGAAGACAAACGGCGAATCGACAAATTCGCTCTCATAAATATTCTCCCGCAGCAGCACGGCCGCCGCGAGCTTCCGGCGCAGCCGGAGCGCGCTGACGAGCGCATAAATGAGCAGCGCGGCCGTTCCTGCGGCCCACACCCATGCCGTGACAAAGGTAAACACATCCAAGGGGTTGACGCTTACGACCGTATTGACAGGCGCGGCAAAGCGCTCGCTGATCACAGGATTGACCGTCGCGTCAATGATGGGCACGCCGCTCGTGATGGTCGGATTTGGGTCAAAGTGCACGACCTCGGGCGAGATCGTCTCCGCACTGGGAATGAGCGAGAACGCACTCTCGATAGAAAACGGGCAGACGAGCCGCAGCGCAGCAACGCCCCACAAAAGCGGCATGATCCACTTCGGCGCTTTTTTGAGCAGGAAACGCAGCACGAGCACTGCAAGGATCAGCCAGCAGGCGCTGATGCTGAGATTGACGATCTTTAAAAAAAGGTCAGTCATGTCGGTTCTCCTCCCTGAAGCGCTCGATCATCTGCTGCATTTCATCAAGCTCCCTGTCGCTCACACGGCGGGATTTGGCAAAGGCAGCGACAAACGCCGGCAGCGAACCGTCAAATCGCTTGTCGAGCAGCTCGTCAATCTCTGCGGTCTGCGCCGCATCCCGCGAAACGAGCGCAGTCACGACGGTATTTTCGTTTTTCAGCACCCCGCGCTCGGAAAGCCGCTTGATGACAGTATAGGTCGTTGTCGGCTTCCATCCCAGCTTCTCCGCGCAAAGCGCCACCAGCTCGCGGCTCTTGACCGGCTCGTGCGCCCACAGGATCTCGCAGAAGCGGTACTCGCTCTCAAAGATTTTCGGTGTCTCCATCGCTCTCTCCTCTCTAATTCATTAGAGTATACGTTTACACTAACAGATTAGAGCATCGCTGTCAAGCGTTTTTTCGTGCTTTTTACCCGAATTGCTTGACAAGAAACATTGCGCTTCTTATAATAATTCACATCGCGCAGAAAACGTCTCCGCACAGCGAGACGTTTTTTTATGTATTTTGGAGAAAGAGAGAATTTATCATGCAAAAGAAATCCAATCCTGCGGCGCTGCTGCCGATTTTAGTGTTCCTTGTCCTGTATCTGGGGCTTGGCCTGCTGTTTGAGTACGTGCTCAAGATCCCGATGGGATTTTATTCCATCCCCATCGTCGTCGTTTTCCTCATCGCGCTGCTCGTGGCCTGCTGCCAGAACCGCGCGCTGTCGTTCGACGAAAAGCTCGTGCTGATGGGCAAGGGCATCGGCGATAAGAACATTGTCACGATGCTGCTCATCTTCCTCGCCGCCGGCATGTTCGTCGGTGTCGTTGGCCGCTCGAGCGCGGAGAGCGTAGCGTACTTCATGCTCTCGATCATCCCGTCGAAGTTCGCCGTGGCGGTGCTGTTCGTCGTCAGCTGCTTTGTCTCCACCGCGATGGGTACAAGCGTTGGCACCATCACGCTCATCACGCCCATCGCGATCCCCATCGCCGTGGCAAGCGGCTATTCCCTGCCGCTGTGTATCGGCTCGGTCATGGGCGGGGCGATGTTCGGCGACAACCTGAGCTTCATCTCCGACACGACCATCGCCGCCTGCAACGGTCAGGGCTGCGCGATGAAGGATAAATTCCGCGAGAACTTCCACATCGCCCTCCCCGCCGCGCTTGCAACACTCGTGCTCATTCTCGTGCTCACGCTCCGTGCCGATGTGACGCCCGCGGAAATTCCGTCCTATAACCTTGTTCAGATCATCCCCTATGTGCTGGTCCTCATCGGCGGCATCATTGGCATCAACGTCTTTGTCGTGCTGCTCATCGGCATCGTCTCCGGCGCGGTCATCGCGCTCGCGACTGGCGCGACCGGCCAGAGCGGCATCTACGCCGTTAAGGCGCTGCTTGAAAACATGGGCAGCGGCGCCTCCGACATGTTTGAAACGTCGATGGTCGCGATCCTCGTTTCCGCTATCTGCGCGCTCATCCGCGAATACGGCGGCTTTGAAGCGCTGCTCGGCTGGATCCGCAAGGCGTTCCGCGGCAGGCGCGGCGGCCAGATCGGCATGGGCCTGCTCGTCGGCGCGATGGACATCGCCACCGCAAACAACACCGTCGCCATCGTCATGGCAAACCCCATCGCCAGGGAAATGAGCGAGGAATACGGCATCACGCCGCGCAAGGCCGCCTCCATTCTCGATACCTTCTCCTGTATCTTCCAGGGCATTATTCCCTATGGCGCACAAATGCTCGTGGCCATTGCAGCAGCGCACAGCCTCGGCTATCAGGTCTCGGCATTCGAGATCATGCCGAACCTCTTCTACCCCTTCCTGCTGGCGGTCAGTTCCTTCTTCTTCATCGCCATCGACAGCAAAAAGAAAGCGTAAAGCGATGAAAGACCTCAGCGCACTAAAGCGAAAACGGCTCTTTCTCTTCGATCTGGACGGGACGCTGTATCTTGGCGACACGCTGTTTTCCGGCGTCCGCGAGCTGCTCGGCTGCATCCGCGCACGCGGGGGACAGTACCGTTATCTGACCAACAACTCCTCGCGCAGCGTGGAGGCTTACGTTGAAAAGCTCACGCGGCTCGGCATCGCAGCGAAAAGCAGGGACTTTCTGACCTCTGTAGACGCGCTGATCGCACACCTGCGCGCGCACGGCATGGAGGGAAAGACGTTCTATGTCTGCGGCACAGAGTCGATGCGCTCCCAATTGCGCGCAGCGGGCTTCCATGTGACAGATACGCACGACGGCGCGAATGCGCTGCTGATGGGCTTCGACACCGAGCTGACGTTCCAAAAGCTGGAGGACGCCTGCATCCTGCTCGGGCAAGGCGTCCCCTACCTTGCGACGAATCCGGACTGGGTCTGCCCCACATCCTACGGCTTCGTGCCCGACTGCGGGAGCGTGTGCGAAATGCTCTGGCGGGCGACGGGCCGCCGCCCCGCCGTCATCGGCAAGCCGCAGCCCGCAATGCCGCTGCTCGCCATGCAACAGGCGGGCGTATTGCCTGCGGAAACGCTGCTTGTGGGCGACCGTATCTACACGGACATCGCCAGCGGCGCGAATGCAGGCATCGATACGCTACTCGTCCTGTCGGGCGAAACAAAGGAGCGCGATCTGCCTGCCGCCGAACCGCAGCCGACGTTCGTGCTGCCGGATGCGCAGGCGCTGCTGGATATTCTGCAGTTTTAAAAGGAGCAATTCATGGCCATCGTTCACTGCATCACCGACTTTTCCGATCCCGCGCTCGACCTCTACGCGCGGCTGACGGAAAACCAGCTCTTAAACCGCGCCGATCCGGACAACGCGCTTTTCGTTGCGGAAAGCCCGCTCGTCATCGGCCGCGCATTGGATGCGGGCTGTGAGCCTGTGTCATTTCTCATGGAGCGACAGCATATCGAGGGCAAGGGGCGCGAGATCCTCGCCCGCTGCTGTCAAGATATTTCGGTTTACACCGCTGATGAATCTGTGCTGGCACAGCTCACCGGCTTTCACTTAACGCGCGGTATGCTCTGCGCCATGCGGCGGCCGAAGCTCCAAAGCGTCGAGGACGTCTGCCGCGGCGCGCGGCGCATCGCCGTGCTCGAAAACGTGATGAACCCGACGAACATCGGCGCGATCTTCCGCTCCGCCGCTGCGCTCGGCATGGACGCGGTGCTGCTCACGACGGCAGGCAGCGACCCGCTGTACCGCCGCGCCTCGCGCGTGAGCATGGGCAACGTCTTTCTCATTCCGTGGACGTACCTGCCCGAAAGCGGCGACTGGACGCAGCTTCTGCGCGAGCTCGGGTTCCGCACGGTCGCGATGGCGCTGCGCAGCGACTCCGTGCGTCTCGACGATCCGCGCCTTGCTGCCGAACCGAAACTCGCCATTGTCATGGGTACGGAGGGCGACGGGCTTGCGTCCTCTACCATCGCGAGCTGCGACTACACGGTAAAGATCCCGATGTACCACGGCGTGGATTCGCTCAACGTCGCCGCGGCGAGCGCCGTGGCGTTCTATGAGCTGGGACTTCCCCCGCTGAACGAAAAGGAGGACTGACATGCTGAACAATACCGGCTTCGACCTCTGGGCCGACGGCTATGACAAGAGCGTCGGCCTCTCCGACGAGAACGACCGCTACCCCTTTGCGGGTTACCGTGCCATGATGAACGCGCTCTATCAGCGCGTGCTCGCGCAGAGCGGGCGTGATGTGCTGGACATTGGCTTCGGCACGGGCGTTTTGACCGCAAGGCTCTATGAGCAGGGCTGCCAAATCTATGGACAGGATTTTTCCGCGCGCATGATCGAACTGGCGCAGGCAAAAATGCCGGAGGCCAAGCTCTATCAGGGCGATTTTTCCAAGGGGCTCGTACCCGAGCTTTGCGCACGGCAGTATGACGCCATCGTTGCGACCTATTCGCTCCACCATCTGACGGACGCGCAGAAAATCAACTTTCTTCGCGCACTCCTGCCGCTTTTGAAGCAGGACGGCTGTCTTTTCATCGGCGATGTTGCCTTCCGCACCCGCAAGGAGCTTGAAGCGTGCCGAAGCGCAGCAGGCAGTGAATGGGACGAGGATGAAATTTACTTCGTCTATGACGAGCTCCATCCCCACTTCCCCGCGCTGACGTTTGAAGCCTTCTCCCACTGCACCGCACTCCTGACACTGCATGTCTAAATCTTTTTTACTATTCGTTGCACTAAAATGTACAACCCCTGCGGCATGGATCACCAATACCGCAGGGGTCTTTTTCTGTGATGGGAGAAGGGCGCTCAGCCCTCCAGATGTGAAAGGATCGCCGCGATGAGCTGCTCCTTGCCCGTCCCCTTTTCGGCAGAGAACGGAATGACGAGCTCATCATCGCGCAAGCTCAGCGTTTCGCGGATCTGAGCGAGATTCGGCTCGATCTCGCGCGCTTTGAGCTTGTCGAGCTTGTTCGCCACGATCACAACGGGACAGCCCGTCTGCACGAAGTAGTCGTGCATCGTGATATCATCCGCCGTCGGCTTGTGCCGCGCGTCAACGATCTGTACGCCGAGATGGATAAGACCTGCCGACCGGAAATAGCTCTCCATCAGCTTGCCCCAGCGGTCGCGCTCCGCCTTGGAGACCTTGGCGTAACCGTAGCCTGGCAGATCGACGAGGTAGAGCTTGCTGTCGATCTTGAAATAATTGATCTGCGAAGTCTTTCCCGGGGACGCGCCCACGCGCGCAAAATTCTTGCGGTTCACGAGCCGGTTGATGACCGACGACTTGCCGACGTTCGACCGTCCCGCAAACGCGAGCTGCGGCATCCCGTCACGCACGAACTGCTTTTCCGACGCTGCCGAGAGGACAAACTCCGCCTTGTTGAAATTGATCGCCATGGTTTTGTTTCCTTTCCGCAGGTTTTATACGCGCAGCGTGCCGGAAACGCTGCTCTCCCGCGCGGGAAGGTAATCGTTCCGCGGCACGGAAACCGCGCATTTTTCCGGCAGCACAAGCGCCTCCGCAAAGACGGCATCCACCGTCTCCACCGGCACAAAGCGCAGTCTTTCACGCACATTGGGATCGATATCCGACAGGTCCTTTTCATTGTCCTTGGGCAGGATCACCGTATGTACGCCGGCGCGCAGCGCGCCCATTGTTTTCTCCCGCAGGCCGCCAATGGGCAGCACGCGGCCGCGCAGCGTGATCTCGCCGGTCATCGCAATGTCGCGGTGCACCGCCCGATTCGTCAGCGCGGAGAGCACCGCAGTCGCGATGGCGATGCCGGCGCTGGGTCCGTCCTTGGGGATGGCGCCCTCCGGGAAGTGGATGTGGATGTCTTTCGTCTTGTAGAAGTCCGGCGCAATGCCGAGCTCCTGCGCCCGCTGGCGCAGGCATGAAAGCGCCGCGCGGCAGCTCTCCTGCATCACATCGCCGAGGTTTCCGGTCAGCTCCAGCTTTCCGCTGCCGTCCATCACGCCGACCTCGACGGGCAGGATCTCTCCGCCGACTTCCGTCCACGCAAGGCCGTTCACCACGCCGATCAGATCCTTTTCGGGGATCCGCTCCTGCGTAACACGGGGCGTTCCGAGAATGCCGGTAAGATTTTTTTCTGTAATGGAAATTCTCTTTACATCGCCTGCCGCGATTTGCATGGCAGCCTTCCGACATAGCTTGGCAAGCTGGCGCTCGAGCGAACGCACGCCGCTCTCGCGCGTATAGCGAGCGATCAGGGCGCGGAGCGCATTCTCCTCCACGCGCAGGTTCGATGCCGTCAGTCCGTTGGCCTTACGCTCCTTTGGCAGCAGGTACTGCTGCGCGATCCGCGCTTTCTCCTCGTCGGTATAGCTCGGAAGCTCGATCAGCTCCATGCGGTCGAGCAGCGGGCGCGGGATGGTATCGGTGGTGTTGGCCGTCATAATGAACATCACGCGGCTCAAGTCCACAGGAATTTCCAGATAGTGGTCGCGGAAGGCGTAGTTCTGCTCGCTGTCGAGCACTTCGAGAAGCGCCGACGCCGGGTCGCCGCGCACATCGCTCGCCATCTTGTCCACTTCGTCGAGCACGAGCAATGGATTCATCGACCCACTGCGGATGATAGCCTCGATGATACGGCCGGGCATCGCGCCGATATAGGTCTTGCGATGGCCGCGGATATCCGCCTCGTCGCGCACGCCGCCGAGCGACAGCCGCGCGACTTTGCGGTTCATCGCCTTGGCGACGGACAGCGCGATCGACGTCTTGCCGACACCCGGAGGGCCGACGAGGCACAGGATCTGCCCCTTCGCCTCGGGGTTGAGCTGGCGCACGGCAATAAATTCCAGAATACGCTCCTTGACCTTCTGCAGACCGTAGTGGTCACGGTCGAGAATTTTGCGCGCGGCGTCCACGCTGGCGCGCTCCTTCGTTTCCACGCCCCACGGCATCTCCATGCAGGTGTCGAGATAGTTGCGCAGCACGCTGGCCTCCGCACTGCCAAAAGGCTGGCGGGCAAGCTTGTCCACGTCCTTGAGGAGCTTTTTTTCAGTTTCTTCCGGAAGGTGCGCTGCTGCGATCTTCGCGCGATAGGCATCGAGTTCTTCGTCCTCTCCGCCCTCGCCGATCTCGTTCTGCAGCACCTTGATCTGCTCACGCAGGATCATGTCCTTCTGGATCTGGCCAACGCGGGAGCGCACCTTGCTCTCAATATCCTGCTCCATGGCGGTCACTTCGATCTCGCGGCGCAGGATCTCATTCATGCGCTGAAGGCGCGGCAACGGACGCAGCTCGTTCAAGATCTCCTGCTTGTCCTGATAACGCAGGTTGATCTGCTGGGCGATAAAATCAGCCAGATATCCGGGATCGTTCGTGCTGAGAATGGCGGCATAAACCTCGTCGGGCAGCTTCTGCGTCAGCTCGGCGTACTCGGTAAAGCTCGCATAGGTCTGACGCAGCATGGCTTCCGTCCGCCTGCCCTGACGGGGCAGCGCCGGCTCGTCGATCAGCTCGGCCTGCGCCTGCAAAAACGGCTCACGCTGCCACAGGCGTTTGAGACGCGCGCGGCAGGAGCCTTCCATCATCACGCGCAGCACACGCTCGGAGATGCGCAGGATCTGCGTCACGCGCGCGACTGTGCCGATCTCGTAAAGGTCTTTTTCCTCCGGAAGCTCAGTCCCCAGCTCACGCTGCGTGACAAGGAAGATCTCCTCCCCATTCTCCATGGCGCGCTCAAGCGCGCGCACGGAGATCGCGCGCTCGATGTCGAAGCTTGTGTTCATGCGCGGGAAGACTGTCAGCCCGCGCATGGCGATCACCGGAAGATTTTTTGTTACAGGTTCCATGGGTTCTCCTTATGAGGCAGGGTCAGCCGGCAGCTTTTCCTGTCCGGTCCCCTCCTTCTCTATGCGGTGAGAGATCTGCGGTGTCTCCGTCCCATCCACGCAGCCCGGCGTGATGGTCACACGGTCGATCGTGCGGTCAGACGGAATGTCATACATCACGTTCATCAGAAGGCCCTCCATCACCGCGCGCAAGCCGCGCGCGCCGATCTTGCGTTCGATGGCCTTGTCGGCGATGGCCTCGAGCGTCTGCGGTTCAAAGACCAGCTCGGCGTCATCGTAGGAAAAGAGCTTCTGATACTGTTTGACAAGGGCATTTTTCGGCTGCGTGAGGATCTTGACGAGGTCATCGCGCGTCAGCGCATCGAGCGTGGTGATGACCGGCAGGCGACCAACCAGCTCGGGGATAATGCCGAACTTCAGAATGTCGTGCGGCTGCACCTCGCGTAAGATCTTACTCTCGTCCACATCGTTTTTCCCCTTGAGTTCCGCACCAAAGCCCATCGACTTGCGGTCAAGACGGCTCTCGATGATCTTATCAAGGCCCTCAAACGCGCCGCCGCAGATGAAGAGGATGTTGTGCGTGTCGATCTGGATGAACTCCTGATGCGGGTGCTTGCGGCCGCC
>CAKTRT010000020.1 GCA_934597535.1 uncultured Oscillospiraceae bacterium
AAACATGAAACAGCAGCCAGACAAGATGACCGCATACTACTATCGTGCGGCGCATATCAATACAGATTTGTACCTTGACAATCAAATGTACCGACTTCTCCACCATGCAATGACAAACGGTGTGTCCCTTGCTGCGAAAGGTGGTGACTGCAAATGATGAACGGAATCCAGTTTCAGAGTGTGCAGACGCCCAACGCTTTAAGCAGCGAACTCCGCAGCGTGATCCGTGACAATGTTCTGCAATTCTATGTGCAGGGCAACGGAATGGATGCACAGGAAGAAGGCATAACCGCCCTGTATGAACGCTTGTCGCAGGAAGATAAGTTAGACGGCGAGAGCAACAGTATTGCCAATCAGAAGAAGATTCTGGAACGCTACTGCAAAGATCACGGGTATACCGCTATCCGACACTATGACGAGGATGACGGCTATTCGGGAACGAACTTTAACCGTCCGGGCTTCCAGCGTATGCTTGCCGATATTAAGGCTGGTAAAATCAAGCGCGTCATCGTAAAGGATATGAGCCGATTCGGGCGCGACTATCTGCAAGTGGGTATGTATACGGATGTTCTTTTCCCGGAGTTTGGCGTACACTTTATCGCCGTCAATGACGGTGTTGACAGTACACGCGGAGAAAACGAGTTTACCGCTATCCGCAATGTATTTAACGAAATGTACGCCCGCGATACTTCCAAGAAGATCCGCGCCACATGGCAGAGCAAAGGAAAATCCGGCGAACATCTGACTACCATTCCCCCATACGGGTATATCAAAGACCCGGAGGACAAAAAGAAATGGATTGTCGATGAAGAAGCCGCAGCTGTTGTGCAAAAGATTTTCTCCCTCTGTGTTGACGGTTTGGGACCTACTCAAATTACCAAGTGGCTGAAACAGCATCAGATTTTGAATCCTACTGCTTATGCTTATTCCAAAGGGCTACCAGCCAGCAACAAACCTACGGCTGATCCGTACAAATGGACAAATGAAACCGTTTCCCGCATTTTGGAGCGCGTGGACTATCTGGGACACACAGTAAACTTCAAGACAACGAAGCAATCCTACAAGAGCAAAAAGAAGCTCTGGAACGATCCTGCGGATTGGGTAATCTTTGAGAACACCCAGCCCGCGATCATTGAGGAAAGCGTATTTATCATTGTCCAGAATATCCGTAAATCCCGCCGCCGTCCTACCAAGATGGGTGATATGGGTATCTTCTCCGGGCTGCTCTATTGTGCAGAGTGCGGCGGCAAGATGTATCAATGCCGCGCCACCAATTTTACGGAGGAACAGAAATACTTTATCTGTTCTACCTACCGCAAGGGAAAAGACCTTTGCACAACACATTCCATCAAGAATGTGGTGCTGCATGAAATCGTGTTGAGAAATCTGCGCGAAGCCATACAGTATGTGAGCCAGCACGAAGCCGAGTTTATGCAGGAAGCGGCAGACATCAGTATGCGAGATCGTGACGCGGAATTTGCGCGGAAACGTGATACGCTTACGAAAGCTGATAAACGCATTGCAGAGCTTGACCATATCATTTCCAAACTGTATGAGGACAATGTAATGGGTAAACTGTCCGATGACAGATTTATCAAATTGTCCCACGACTACGAGCTGGAACAGAGCAACTTAAAATCTATGGCAGAAGTTTTGCGCAAGGAGCTGAAACAGCAGGAGCAGCAGAAAACCAATGCCAAGGCATTTGTCGCAGCGGTGAAAAAGTACACGGATATGCAGGAGCTTGACGCGGCAGTTCTCCGTGAATTTATTGACCGCATCGAAGTGTCCCACGCAGACAAGAAATCCAAGACAAGGGAGATCACCATTGTCTATAACTTCATCGGTGCATTTGACTTTACACGGGCTATCGAAGAAGCCCGCAATACAACTGAAAAACAGCAAAAGACGGCATAGCCGTCAAGCTAAACCGTCTTTTGCTTCAATGTTTTCTTAAGTCACCGCCCTGTAAACCGTGCCTCTTTTTTAAAGTTTCGTGATGACCGGCAGCACCATCGGGCTTCTCTTCGTCGCCTTGAAAAGGTAATTGCTCACCGCGCTGCGGATCGCGCCCTTGAGCTCGGCGGTATCGCGACCGCGCTTGCCGCGGAACCCCTCCGCCGTGGACATCGTGAGGTTTCTGAGGTCTTGCAGCAGTTCCTCGGAATCCTTGACATAGATGAAGCCGCGCGTGATGATCTCCGGCTCGGCCAGAAGGTCTCCGTTCTGCGCGCTGACCGGCAGCACGACGACGACCATGCCGTCCTCGGCGAGATGCTTACGGTCGCGCAGCACCACCGCGCCGACGTCGCCGACGCCGTAGCCGTCCACAAACACCTCGCCCGCGGGCGCGTAGCCGGGTACGCACTTCATCGAGCGCGCGCCGATCTCGACCGCGTCGCCGTTGTCGCAGATGACGATATTCTTACGGTCCATGCCCATCTGCATGGCAAGATCCTTATGGATCTGCAGCATGCGCTGCTCGCCGTGCACGGGGATGAAGTACTTGGGCTTTGTCAGCGCGTGGATGATCTTCAGCTCCTCCTGGCAGGCATGGCCCGAAACGTGCAGCATGTCCGCGCGGTCGTAGATGACCTCGACGCCCTTGCGGAACAGCTCGTTGATGACGCGCGAGACAGTGTTCTCATTGCCGGGGATGGCGCTCGCCGAGATGATGACCCGGTCGCCGGGGCCGACCTCGATCTGCCGGTGCTGGGAGAACGCCATGCGGTACAGAGCGGACATCTCCTCGCCCTGAGAGCCGGTCGTGACGATGACCTGCTTTTCAAGCGGCATCGACTTGATCTTGTTGATATCCACCACCGTGTTTTTCGGCGGCTTCATATAGCCGAGGTCCGTTGCGACCTTGGTGACGTTCTCCATGCTGCGCCCTGTGACGGCGACCTTGCGCCCACACTCCGCCGCCGCGTCCATGATCTGCTGGATGCGGTGCACGTTTGAAGCAAACGTCGTAACGATGATACGCTGCTTGCAGCCCTGGAACAGGCGGTTGAAGGTACGCCCCACCGTGCGCTCGCTCATCGTGTAGCCCGGGCGCTCGACATTCGTCGAATCCGCCAGCAGCGCCAAAACGCCCTGCTTGCCGAGCTCGCCGAAGCGGGCAAGGTCGATGACCTCGCCGTCAATGGGCGTCGAGTCGATCTTGAAGTCGCCCGTGTGGACGACGGTGCCAAGCCCCGTGTGGATGGCAAAGGCGACAGAGTCCGCGATCGAGTGATTCACATGAATGAACTCCACGCTGAACTTGCCGGCTTTGACGGTCATGCCGCTTTCCACCGTGACGATCTTCGTCGTTTTCAGCAGCCCGTGCTCCTCGAGCTTCAGGCGGATCAGTCCCGCCGTCAATCTCGTGCAGTAGATGGGGATATTCACCTTTTTGAGGATGTAGGGCACGGCGCCGATGTGGTCTTCGTGCCCGTGGGTGATGAACATACCTCGGATGCGGTTCTTGTGCTTGACAAGATAGCTCACGTCGGGGATGACGCAGTCGATGCCGTACATGTCATCGCCGGGGAAGGCCATGCCGCAGTCCACCACGATGATCTCGCCGCCGTATTCATACACTGTCATATTCTTGCCGATCTCATTGAGACCGCCAAGGGGGATGATTTTTAACTGTTCAGCCAATGCTGGATCAACTCCTTCCGGATCGTTCCGATCCCAGTAAAATGTAGATTTGTTTTGTCTATCAAAATGAAAGTCCCGCCAAAAGGCGCAACGCAGAAGAGACGTCCGTGCCTGTGCTCCGTCCTGCATCACGAAGCAGCTGCACCAGCGGCGTCTTTTGGATCGTATGGACTTTTAACTATGATAACCGCGCAAGCGCGGTCAAAACCACCTGCACAGCCCGGATCCACGCCTGCGCGCGGCCGAAAACTGTCTCTATGGCGTAGTATAGCACATAGCGCGGTAAAAGTATACCACATTTTTTGTCGCAGCGCAAAAATTTAACATTTATATTGTGCCCGCTGTGTATTTCGTGTTATAATGTAATGAAGTATTATCATCCGCAGAAGGATGGGAGGACATTTTCATGAAGAACCGCAGGATCAGCAAGCTGGTGGAGCCAAGCTTCCGGCTCTACTTCCTTGTCGGCTTTCTCTTTGCCGCCGTCACGGTGCGCGTGAGCATCCCGCTGGCGATATGCGAGGCCGCCGCCATGGCCTTTCTCTGGTGGTACTTCCGCCACACGGCGCAAAAGCGCCGCGAGGGGATCCGCCAGTACATCGACGACGTGACCGACGATATGACCACCGCCGACAAGGCCTCGATGCTCTCAGCTCCCTTTGCCATGATGGTCTTCCGGCCCGACACGCAGGAGATCCTCTGGAGCAACGACAGCTTCCTCCAGCTCACCGGCGTGCGCGAGGACATCTTTGATAACCGTATCAACGATGTGCTGCCGGACTTTCCGACCCACTGGCTGCTTGAAGGCAAGAGCGAGTGCCCCGACACCGTGCTGATGAACGGCCATCACTTCCGCGTGTTCGGCAACCTGAGCCACCCCGCCGCCCGCCGCGGCGGCACGCAGAGTCTGCTTGCCACCACCTACTGGACCGATGTGACCGAGCAGGACGCGCTGCGCGAGGAGAACGAAAAGCGCCGTCCCATCGTTGCCGTCATTTATATCGACAACTATGAGGAGCTGATGAAGGCCGGCAGTGAGGCCTCCCGCAGCGCCGTGCTCGCCGCCATCGACGAGCGGCTGAACAGCTGGCTCAAGGATTCACACAGCCTGCTGCGCAAGTTTGACCGCAACCGCTACGTTCTCGTGACGACCGAGCAGGAATACCAGAAGCTCCTTGAGGGCAAGTTCTCCGTGCTTGACGCGGTGCGCGGCGTCGTCACCGAGGACGGCGTGGCCGCCACGCTTTCCATCGGCGTGGGCAAGGACACGGATGAATATGAAACGCTCTATCAGAACGCCATGCTCTCGATTGAAATGGCGCTCTCGCGCGGCGGCGATCAGGTCGTCGTGCGCAACCGGCTCGACTTCGAGTTCTACGGCGGCAAGACCAAATCCACCGAAAAGCGCACCAAGGTCAAATCCCGCGTGATGGCCAACGCCCTCGGCGAACTCATCTCCGATGCAGGGCAGATCTTCGTCATGGGCCACCAACACGCGGACATGGACGCTGTCGGCGCGGCAGCGGGCATCTGCTGCATCGCCCGCAAGCGCGGCAAAAAGGCGCAGATCGTCATCGATATGGAGGACAACGTCGCAAAGCCCCTGCTCGACAAGCTCGCAGCCCTGCCGGAATACAAGGATGCCTTCATCTCCGGCAGCGACGCTTTCATCTCCGCCCGTCAGGGCGCGCTGCTCGTGGTGGTGGACACCAACCGTCCCGACTTTGTCGAGTCCCAGCAGCTGCTTGACGCATGCAACCGCGTCGCCGTGATTGACCACCACCGCCGCGCGGCAAGCTACATCGAGTCCGCCGCGCTCAATTTCCATGAGCCTTACGCCTCCAGCGCCTCCGAGCTTGTCACGGAGCTGCTGCAATATCTGGTGGAGCCGAGCGATCTCCAGCGTGCAGAATCCGAAGCGCTGCTCGCCGGCATCGTGCTCGACACCAAAAACTTCACCATGCGCACCGGCGGCCGTACCTTTGAGGCTGCCGCCTTCCTGCGCCGCGCGGGCGCCGATACATCAGATGTCCAGCGCCTTTTCCAGAGCGATCTGGCCGGCATGATCGAGCGCTATGACATCATCCGCCATGCCGAGCTCGTCCACGGCGACATCGCCGTAGCGGCTGTTGAAAAGGAGATCGACCGTGTGACCGCCGCCAAGGCCGCCGATGAGCTTTTGACGCTCTCGGGCATCCACGCCTCGTTCGTACTGTTCAAGCACGGCGCGGGCGTCAATCTCTCCGCGCGCTCGCTCGGCGAGATCAACGTGCAGTTCATCATGGAAAAGCTCGGCGGCGGCGGAAATTCCACCACCGCCGGCGGTCAGGTGCCCGAAGGCACGGTGGACGCCGTGCGCGAGCAGCTGCTCGCCGCTATCGACGAATATATGGAAGAATAAACCACCCTACAAGGAGGAAACAAAATATGAAAGTCATTTTAACGCAGGATGTCCGCGGTCAGGGCAAGAAGGGCCAGATGATCGACGCAGCTGAGGGCTACGCCAGAAACTATCTGCTGCCGCGCAAGCTGGCCGTCCCCGCCACGGCGGACGCGATCAACACCATGAACCTCAAGGAAAAGGCCCGCCGCGCCGAGGAGGCCGCAAACCGCCAGGCCGCCGTCGAGCTGGGCGCCGCGCTCAAGAACGTGACCGTCAGGCTCACGGCCAAGGGCGGCAAGGAGGGCAAGCTCTTTGGCGCCATCACCGGCAAGGAGATCGCCGAAGGACTTCTTGCCCAGCATCAGCTCGATGTGCCCAAGCAGAAGATCGTGCTCGACGAACCGATCAAGGCCTTCGGCACCTACGAGGTCAAGGCCAAGCTCGGCTACGAGGTCAGCGCCAAGTTCTCCGTCAGCGTTGCGGAGGAATAAGCGCACAGCAGCTTTTTGAAAGGAGGGCAAGGGATGGAAGACCTCTTCTACCGCCAAATGCCCCACTCTCTCGAGGCGGAGCAGTCCGTGCTCGGCTCCATGCTCATCGATGCAAACTGCGTCAAGGACGTGATGGAGCAGCTTCGCCCCGATGACTTCTATCTGCGCCAGAACCGCGAGATCTTTGAAACGATCTACTCGATGTTCGTCTACTCCAAGCCCATCGACGGCGTGACCGTCGCGGGCGAAATGGAGAAAAACGGCACCTACGATGAGGCCACGACGCGCCAGTACCTCGCCCAGCTCATGGATGTGACCCCCACGAGCGCGAACGTGCTGGAATATGCCGCCATCGTGCGCGACAAGTCGCTGCTGCGCGCGCTCTACACCGCCGCAGGCGAGATCTCGTCGATGGTGCAGGACGGCGCGGGCGGCGCCTCCAGCGTGCTCGAGGCCGCCGAGCAGAAGATCTACGCCGTGCGCCGCGGGCGCAGCGCACAGAACATGACGCCCATCGGCGTTGTTTTGCAGGGCGTGCTCGATCATTTAAGCGAGCTGAGCGCCACCGGCGGCAAAACGCTGCCGGGGCTTTCCACCGGTCTTGGCGTGCTCGACGATAAGACCAACGGTCTCAACAAGTCCGACCTTGTGCTGCTCGCCGCCCGCCCCGGTATGGGCAAAACGAGCATGGCGCTCAACATGGCGCTCAACGTCGCGCGCTCGAGCGGTCAGGCCGTAGCCATCTTCTCGCTCGAAATGTCGCGCGAGCAGCTTGTCACGCGCATCCTCTCCAGTCAGGCCACGGTGGAAAACCAGCGCCTTGTCACCGGCAACCTGCGCGAGCAGGACTGGGTGAACATCGCCAACGCCGCCGCCGTGCTCTCGGGGCTGAACATTCTCATTGATGACAACCCGCTGCTCACCGTGGCAGATATGAATGCCAAGTGCCGCCGGATCGACGGCCTCGGCCTTGTTGTGGTAGACTATCTGCAGCTGATGACCTCCGCCGGCGGCGGCAAGGGCTACAGCGGCGAAAACCGCCAGCAGGCTGTGAGCGACATGTCGCGTATGCTCAAGATCATGGCAAAGGAATTACAGGTTCCTGTACTGTGCCTCTCCCAGCTCTCGCGCGCCAACGAAAAGCGTGACGACAAGCGTCCCATGCTCTCTGACCTGCGCGAATCCGGCTCGATCGAGCAGGACGCGGATATCGTGCTCTTTATCTACCGCGACGATTATTATCACGAAGACTCGGAAAAGCACAACATCGCCGAATGCATCATCGCCAAGAACCGCCACGGCGAAACGGGCAAGGTGGAGCTTGCCTGGTCGCCGCAGTACACCACCTTCTCCTCTATTGACCGCTACCATGAAGAGGAGTGAGCTTCCCGAGGCCGCGCGCTTGTGCGCGCAGTATCTCGATCCTGCGCGTCCCGTCCTTGCCGCCGTCTCCGGCGGGCTGGATTCGATGTGCCTGCTGCACTTTCTGCGCGCGGAGGGGTATAACGTCTCCTGCGCGCACTTCAACCATCGGCTGCGCGGGGAAGAGTCTGACCGCGACGAGTACTTTGTGCGCGCGTGGTGCGCAGAAAACGGCATTCCTTTCTTCGCCGGCTCCGGCGACGTGCGCGCCCATGCGCGCACGCATGGGCAGAGCATCGAGGAAGCCGCGCGCACACTGCGCCACGCCTTCCTGCGCAAAACAGCAGAGCAGCTTGACGCCCAGATCACGCTGGCGCATCATATGGACGACAACGCCGAAACGGTGCTGCTGAACCTGATCCGCGGGACTGATCTGCGCGGCCTTTCCGGCATGCGCCCCGCGCAGGACGGGCTGCTCCGCCCGCTGCTGCCGCTGACACGCGCGGAGCTTGCCGCCTATGCCGAAAGGAACGGCGTTCCCCATGTGGAGGATCGCACAAATGCCGACCCCGATGCCGCCGCACGGAACTATCTCCGCCTCGAGATCCTGCCGCGGCTGCAAACGCTCAACCCCCGCGCATGCGAGCACATCACTGCGGCTGCACGCTCCCTTGCCGCGCTGGACGATGCCGTCGAGCAGGAGGCCAGCGCGCTGATGACGCTTGCCTCCGTACAGAGCGGCAGTGTTTCGCTGCCGCGCGGTGCGTTTCTTACGGCAAGCAGAGCCGCGCAGGCGCGCACGGTGCTGCACATGGCTGATGCGCTGGGACTCGGCCGCCGGGATATTGGCCGAAAGCAGCTCAACGCGGTGCTTGCCCTTGCGCAGAAAAGCGGCCGCGCGGAGCGCTCCGTCTCGCTGCCGCGCGGTGCGCGTGTGCTGTGCGCAGGCGGCGCACTGACGATGCTCCTCCCTCCTGCCGCGCCAGAGCCGGCCGTCCTTCTTCCGCACGTGCCGCTCCGCTTCGGCGCATTCACACTGACACTGCTGGACGCGCCGGATGGCGCCGGGTTCTGCCTGCGTGCGCTCCGGCAGGAGGAAACGCTGACCGCCGCGCCCTGCAGCGCGGGCGCATACCTTACGCTTGCGGGCGCAACCGGCGCGCGCAGCGTCAAGCGTCTGTGCATCGACCGGCACATCCCTCCCTCTGCGCGCGACACGCTGCCCGCGCTGTATGTGAACGGGCAGCTTGCCGCCGTCTGGCCGCTGGGCGCCGACACGGCCTTCTCTCCCGCGCCGGACAGCGGGCAATGCTTCGTGCGCGTCTCTTCTGCGCAAGATTTCCATGTGATCCGCGGCGAAAGTTCGTCGTGACAATAACAAATACTACATATTATAAAGAAAGTTGAGAAAGAAACGCTATGGCTAAGAGCAACATGGATCAGGACATCCTGAAGGTACTGTATTCCGAGGAACAGATCAAAGCGCGCGTGCAGGAGATGGGCGATACGCTGTACGAGCAGTTCAAGGGCAAGGACCCGCTGTTTCTCGGCGTGCTGAAGGGCAGCTTCATCTTCATGGCGGACATCGTGCGCGCCTGCCAGATCAAGAGCGACGTGGAATTTATTGCCGTCTCCTCGTACCAGAATGCGACCTCGTCCTCCGGCGTTGTGCAGATCACGCACGACCTTCAGCAGGACATCACCGGCCGTGACCTCATCGTTATCGAGGATATCCTCGACTCCGGCAATACGCTCTACTTCCTCAAGAATTACTTTATCACCAAGGGCGCAAGCAGTGTCACCATCGTCACGCTGCTCGACAAGCCCGCCCGTCGCGTCAAGCCCATCACCGCCGATCTTGCGGGCTTTGAGGTGCCCGACGAGTTCGTCGTCGGCTACGGTCTCGACTATGCGCAGAAATACCGCAACATGCCCTACATCGGTGTGCTCAAGCCCGAGGTCTACAGCAAAAATTAAGCAAGCAAGGAGGGTTTTCCCTTGACCCAACAGTCCAGACGCCCCAGCTTTATCCCCTACCTCCTTATCCTGCTGGTGCTCATCGGCATATATGGCTTTATGAACCGGCCCACAGAGCCGGAGCCGTCCTATGCCGAGATCCGCGAGCTGTTCGAGCAGGAAAAGGTGCGCTCCTTTACCGTGACCGATACCACGCTGCGCCTGACGCTGCGCGAGGAGGTCAACGGCAAAGCGGAGCTTACAAAGGATCTTTTCAGCTTTGCGCTTTTCTATGACGATTTGGGCGAACTCATCGAACAGCAGAAAGCGGACGGCATCATCGTCGATTACGACATTTCCGCCGACCATTCGGTCAACTATGTCGCCATGCTCGCCCCCTACGTGCTCGCTATTCTCGGTATCTTCGCCATCTGGTACTTCCTCACGCTCCGCTCCGCGGGTGGAGGCGGCGGCGACCGCATGGCGAAGTTCGGCACGGCTTCGTTCAAGACCGGCGGGGACAACAAGCGCCCCACGACCTTTGCTGACGTCGCCGGCGCGGACGAGGAAAAAGAGGAATTGCAGGAAATCGTCGATTTTCTCAGGGAACCGTCGAAATTCATCGACCTCGGCGCGCGCATTCCCAAGGGCGTGCTGCTCGTCGGCCCTCCGGGCACGGGCAAAACGCTGCTGGCCCGCGCCGTCGCGGGCGAGGCGGGCGTGCAGTTTTTGTCGATCTCCGGCTCTGACTTTGTCGAGATGTATGTCGGCGTCGGCGCGAGCCGCGTGCGCGACCTCTTCGAACAGGCGAAAAAGGTCGCCCCCGCGATCATCTTCATCGACGAGATCGACGCCGTAGGCCGCCAGCGCGGCACGGGCCTTGGCGGCGGCCACGACGAGCGCGAGCAGACGCTCAACCAGCTGCTCGTCGAAATGGACGGCTTCGGCACGAATGAGGGCGTCGTCGTCATGGCGGCGACGAACCGCGCCGACATCCTCGATCCCGCGCTGCTGCGCCCCGGTCGCTTTGACCGTCAGGTCTACGTGGGGCTTCCCGACATCCGCGGCCGCGAGGAAATCCTGAAAATTCATGTCAAGAACAAGCCCCTTGCCGAGGACGTGGACCTCTCCACTGTCGCCAAGGGCACGCCCGGCTTCACAGGCGCGGATCTTGAAAACCTCTCCAACGAGGCGGCGCTCCTCGCCGCGCGCCGCAGCAGCAAGCTCATCACGATGTCTGATTTCTCCGAGGCGGAGATCAAGGTCATCGCCGGCCCCGAGAAGAAAAGCCGCGTCGTGAGCGAGCACGAGCGCAAGCTCACCGCCTATCACGAGGCCGGTCACGCCATCGTGATGCACGCCCTGCCCACGCACGATCCTGTGCACCAGATCACGATCGTTCCGCGCGGCGGCGCGGGCGGCATGACGATCTCGCTGCCCACGGAGGACCGCTCGTATCAGTCCAAGCGCTATATGGAAGAGCAGATCGTATCGCTGCTCGGCGGACGTGTGGCGGAAAAACTGATGCTCGGCGATATTTCGACCGGCGCGTCGAACGACATCCAGCGCGCCTCGCAGATCGCGCGCAAGATGATCACGGTGTATGGCATGAGCGACAAGCTCGGCCCGATCTCGTTTGAATCCGGCCACGACGAAATTTTCATCGGCCGCTCGATGGCGCAGGCAAAGTCCTATTCCGAGCAGGTCGCCGCGCAGATCGACGAAGAGGTCAAGGCCATTATCGACCGCGCCTACGAGCGCTGTGAGGATATCCTCTCGCGCGAGAGCGCGCAGCTCACTGCCGTCGCCGAGTTCCTGCTTGCGCACGAGACGATGAGTGCAGCCGAATTTGAAGCCGTTTTTGCATCAAATGATGCAAAAGCCGATGAATAATGAGGGAAATCCGTTTTTTCGTCAGGTCTTCCTATTTTTGCAGCTCGCGTTGTGCATATTAACCAGGGACAGTTGTCCTTTATTCAAAAACAAAAGAGGCACGGAGCATCCGTGTCTCTTTTGTTTGTCTACGCATCACGGACAAAAGACCCGTTCGCAAGGAAAATTTTTATTTCTCGACGCCCAGCCGCTGAAAAAAGATTGGTATTTTTGTTCCTTGCGGCAGCCCCTGCCTTGGAGTAATATATAGACCATCGCAATAAGTGCAATCACTTTAGGAGGATTCTATCATGAAAAAGTTTCTTGCAATGGTATTGGCGCTTGCCATGGCGCTCTCACTCGTCGCCTGCGGCGACAGCAGCGATGGCGGCAGCAGCGACAGCAGCGAAAAGGTCGTCAAGATCGGCGTGTTTGAGCCGCAGTCCGGCGATAACGGCGCAGGCGGCAAGCAGGAGATCCTTGGCATGCAGTATGCCAACTCCCTGATCCCCACCGTTGAGATCGGCGGCGAGACCTATAAGGTCGAGCTGGTCTACGCTGACAACGCCTCGTCCAACGATAAGGCTCCCACCGCCGCACAGACGCTGATCTCCAGCGGCGTTTCCATCGTCCTCGGCTCTTACGGCTCCGGCGTGTCCATCGCCGCCGGCGATACGTTCTCCGCCGCGCGCGTCCCCGCCGTCGGCGTCACCTGCACCAACCCCCAGGTCACCGCCGGCTGCGATGTGTACTTCCGCATCTGCTTCCTCGATCCCTTCCAGGGCACCGTTCTCGCCAACTACGCCAAGAATGACCTCGGTGCCAAGAAGGCGTACTGCCTGTCCAAGCAGGGCGACGATTACTCCGGCGGTCTTGTGAACTACTTCGTTCAGGCCTTCGGCGCGGAGAACTGCGTGCAGGAGACCTTCCCCGAGGGTACGTCCGACTACTCCACCTACATCACCAACGCCCAGAATCAGGGCTGCGACGTGTTTTTCTCCCCCGTTTCCACTGAGGCCGCCGCACAGATCATCGCCAAGGCGAGCGATCAGGCTCTCGGCATGCCCATTCTCGCGGGCGACACGTGGGATTCCAACGTCATTCTTGACGCTGCCAAGGGCACCGACGTTCAGATCTGCGTGACCACCTTCTATCAGGAAGGCGCCGACCCCACCTTTGATGCCGGCATCAAGGAGTGGATCCGCAGCGATTCCACCGCCCTTGCCAACAACGGCGGCAACGATGAGCTGGCAGCCGTCACCGTCATGGGCTACGATGCCTATAACTTCGCGCTCGAGGCTCTCAAGGCCGCCGGCTCCGTCGATCCCGCCGCCGTCCTCGAGGCTCTGCCGAACGTCACCATAACCGGTGTGACCGGCGAGATCGCGCTTGACTCCACCGGCGACGCTATCCGCAACAGCGCGGTCGTCAAGCAGTGCAACACCGAAACGGGCTCGTGGGACTTCGTCACCGTCGCCAGCGCCGGTTAAGCAGAAAAAGCAGCGCAGTATCCGTGCTGGCGGGAGCGATGCTCCCGCCAGCCGCTGTGTTTTCTTTCAGGCCGCATCGAAAGGCTCCCGGAATACACGCGGGTGCTTTTCGACGCGGTCGGAGAGCAGAAAGCGGGCGCCCGCGCGCCCTAACGCAAGGGAGGAAATCTTCATGAGTCTATCCAGCACCGTGCTGCCGTATCTCCTGTCCGGGATCTCGGTGGGCGGACAGTACGCCCTCATCGCCATCGGCTATACGATGGTCTACGGCATCCTGCGCCTGATCAACTTTGCCCACGGCGATGTGTTCATGGTCGCGGGCCTTCTGATGGTCTACCTCGCCGCGGCAATGCCGCTTTACGCCGCCATTCCGCTGATGATCCTGCTGACCGTGCTGCTCGGCTTTACGATCGAGCGCGTAGCCTACAAGCCGCTGCGTACCGCGCCGCGCATGTCGGTCATGATCTCGGCCATCGGCGTGAGCTACCTTCTGCAAAACCTCGCGCTCTACATTACCGGCGGTCTGAACCAGAATTATCCCGAGATCCCCTGGATCTCGGATAAGATCACCGTTTTCGGCGCCACCACCACGCGCGTGACGGTCATCACCCCGTTCCTGACCATTATTCTTGTCTTTGCCCTCGTCATGCTCATCAACCACACGAAGATCGGCATGGCCATGCGCGCCGTCTCGCGCGACTTTGAGACCGCGCAGCTGATGGGCGTGCGCATCAACACCGTCATTTCCGTCACCTTTATCATCGGCACGTTCCTCGCCGCCGTCGGCTCGCTGCTGTTCTTTACGAATTACCGCGGCATCGTCCCCACCTCGGGCGGTATGCCGGGTCTGAAAGCCTTCGTCGCAGCGGTATTCGGCGGCATCGGCTCCGTCCCCGGCGCGGTCGTAGGTGCGTTCATCATCGGCATCTGCGAGAGTCTTGTCAAAGGGCTTGACACCATTCTGCTCACGCAGGGCGTCATCGCCGAGCAGCTTGACCTCTCCACGTTCTCCGATGCGGTGACGTTCATTATCCTCATCGTCGTTCTCGTCTTCAAGCCCACGGGCCTGTTCGGCGAGAAGCAGACGGACAAGGTCTGAGAAAGGGGGAGCATCATGCTGAACAAGGAACAACAAAAGCGCCAGAATATCATTTCGCTCATCACCGTGCTCGCCTTCCTCGTGCTCGTGTTCGTGCTCGATCAGGTCATCAAGCCGACCGACCGCATGTCCATGCTGCTCACGGTGCTGCAAAAGGGCTCGGTCTACGCCCTTGCCGCCGTGTCGATGAACCTGCTCAACGGCTTTACGGGTCTTTTCTCCCTCGGTCACGCGGGCTTTATGCTCATCGGCGCGTACACTTACGCCATCTTCTCCATTCCGTCCGACGCGCGCGACACGGTGTACCAGTATTTCACCGCCGCGGTGCGCTTCTCTTTCCCCGAGGCCCTTGGCAATGCCCTTGGCCCTGTGGGCACGGTGCTGGGCGTCACGATCTCGGTGCTGCTTGCGGGCCTTGTCGCGGCGCTGTTCGCCTACCTCATCGGCCTTCCGGTGCTGCGTCTCAAGAGCGACTATCTCGCTATCGCCACGCTCGGCTTTGCCGAGATCATCCGCGCCATCTTCCAGTGGAAGAAGCTCGGCCCTCTCACGAACGGCTCGAACCTTTTGAAGAGCTTCGCCCGCATCAACACCTTCAAGCTCACCGTCGGCGGCACGACGCTCAGCTTTTCCACCTTTGTTCCCGTGCTGATCGCCACGGTCTGCATCACGCTGATCGTGCTGCTCGTCAACTCCACCTACGGCCGTGCCTTCAAAGCCATCCGCGATGACGAGGTTGCCGCCGAGGCCATGGGCATCAACCTCGCCATGCATAAAATGCTCTCCTTCTGCACCAGCTGCTTTTTCGCCGGTATCTCGGGCGCAATGATGGCGATGGTGCTCTCCATCGCGCAGGCCAACAACTTCAAGGCCGCCATGACCTATGAGATATTGCTGATGGTCGTCCTCGGCGGCATCGGCTCCATCTCGGGCAGCGTCATCGGCGCGCTGCTGTTCATCTCCGCCTCCGAGTGGTGGCTGCGCGGACTGGACATGGGCAAATTCCTCGGCATCAACGCCCCCGACGTGTTTCGCAACGGCTTCCGTCTGGTCGTCTTCTCGGTCATTATCATGATCGTGGTGCTCTTCTTCCGCAAGGGCATCATGGGCGACCGTGAACTGCCCGAGGCGCTGCGCTCGCTGCGCATAAAGCTCGCGGGCCATAAGAAAAGCGCAAAGGAGGCGGCAAAATGAGCGAAAGAAAGAATGTCCTGCACATCGAAAATGTCACGATGCAGTTCGGCGGCGTCGTCGCCGTAGATGATCTGAACCTCGATGTGAACGAGGGCGAGATCGTTGCCCTGATCGGCCCAAACGGCGCGGGCAAGACCACCGCCTTCAACGTCATCACCGGTGTCTACCAGCCCACAAACGGTGCGGTCGCCTTCCTCGGCGAGACGATCGTGCGCAATCACCCGCAGGGCAAGATGATAAAGCAGTACAAAGGCTCGCTTGCGGACAAGTACCTGCACGACGCCGTCCTCGCTCCCACGCCGGACAAGATTACCAAGCTCGGCATGGCGCGCACGTTCCAGAATATCCGCCTGTGGAAAACGCAGACCGTGTTCGACAATATCCTCATCGCCATGCACTGCCGCGCCATGAGCAATTTTCTCTCCGCCACGTTCCGCATGAACAAGAAGGAGGAGGACGCGCAGCGCGCCGAAGTCATGGAGCTTTTGAAGATCGTCGGCCTTGAAAACGAGGCCAATGAGCTGGCGACCAGCCTGCCCTACGGCAAGCAGCGCCGTCTGGAGATCGCCCGCGCGTTGGCTGCGCAGCCGAAGCTCCTGCTGCTCGACGAACCTGCCGCCGGCATGAATCCGCAGGAGACCGACGAGCTGACCGCCTTCATTTCCCGCATTCGCTCAGAGCTGGGCAAAACGATCCTGCTCATCGAGCACCATATGGATCTGGTCATGGACTGCGCTGACCGCATCTATGTGCTGGATTTCGGCAAGCTGATCGCGCAGGGCACACCTGCGGAGATCCAGGCCGACCAGCGCGTGATCGACGCTTATCTGGGGGTGGATGAGGATGCTTAAAATCGAAAACCTGCACGTCGCCTATGGCGGCATCAAGGCCCTGCGCGGCATCAGCATGGAGGTGCCGGACGGCAAGATCGTTACCCTGATCGGCGCGAACGGCGCGGGCAAATCCACCACGCTGCGCACCATTTCCGGCCTTGTCAAGGCAAGCTCCGGCTCCATTCTCTGGAATGGTGAGGAGCTGCTGGGCAAGCCCATCGACAAGATCATCTCCGCCGGTATCGCCATGTCGCCGGAGGGCCGCCGCGTCTTTGCCGACCTGACGGTGCTGGAAAATCTGAAGATCGGCGCCTATCTGCGCAAGGACAAGGACGGGATCGAGCAGGATATCCAATGGGTCTACGAGTTGTTCCCGCGCCTGCAGGAGCGCAGCTGGCAGCTGGCCGGTACGCTCTCCGGCGGCGAGCAGCAGATGCTGGCCGTTGGCCGTGCGCTGATGTCGCGTCCGAAGCTGATGATGCTCGACGAGCCGTCGCTCGGCCTTGCGCCGCTGGTGGTGCAGGATATCTTTGCCATCATCCGTGAGATCAACCACCGCGGCGTCACAGTGCTGCTGATCGAGCAGAATGCCAACATGGCGCTCAAGATCGCGGATCTTGCCTATGTTATGGAAACGGGCGAGATCACCCTCTCCGGCACGGGCGCGGAGCTGCTCGCCAACGAACAGGTCAAGGAAGCCTACCTCGGCAAAAAGCGGAAATAAAGATAAAGAACGTCCGGCATGATGCCGGACGTTCTTTATTCGCAACGGATCATCTATAAATCGCATCTCTGACTGCCACGCAGTCCTTGCCGCTATTCTTGCAGACATAGAGCTGCTTGTCGGCCTTCTCAATGACCGAAAGATCGCGCAGCTCTCCGCCGCTCCCGCAGGCGACACCGAAGGATGCGGTAATAATGCTTCTGCCCGGCAGATCGTTCCGCGGAATGGCGGCAGCACGTACTGCTTCAAGAAGCTCAACGGCGACATGTCTGGCTTCATCCTCGGCGACGTCCGGCAGGATCGCAATGAATTCCTCACCCCCGAATCGAAACAGATATCGGTCGGAACCCGCAAGAACTTTGACCGCGCTTTCCGCAACGCGCTTCAGCGCCTCATCTCCCTTCATGTGGGAGTAGTGATCGTTGTACGATTTGAAATCGTCTATGTCATAAATGATAACGCTGACTTTTTCAGGTGCCATTTTCTCGGCGACAAACGCGCAGTATGTCTCCATCGCTTTCTTGTTCAGCGTCCCCGTCATCACATCGTTGTAGGCGAGCTTAACGAGGGTATTGCTCGTCTCATTGGCGGCTCTCTCGTTGGAGGATTGCCGGATAAAGATATGACGAATGGCGACGAAGCCGGCGACAATAGAAAAGCGCAGCAGAAAATGCTTGAATAAATTATAATTTTCCGCATAAGGAAGGCGCCCGGGAAGCCACCAGCTGACGGTGATCAAAATGCATACGATCACCGTATCAAGAGTCCCGTAGGTCGGCGCGATCATGATCGCAAACAGGTAGCACATGGAGATCGACAGTCCGATGCTGTGGAAATTGCAGGAAACCATAAAGATCGTGACGCTAGCGATCACCACCACATAAAACGCAAGCTGGGCAAACCTTGCTATCCGGGAGTCGTACTCTTTATAAACAGCGATAAAGATCAGCATCGCAAGGGAGGCGGCGACCATCATATAAAGCGGTATCATGTCGATCGTGATCATCGTTTTCATTACAATGTTCTTGACCAGATAAAACCCATTGGTCAGCAGAAACAGAATTGCCGCATAGAACAAAATAGAAAAGTTCTGCTTCATAAAAATGCTCTGCGCGGTCGGGACCTCATCGATCCCGATCCCGAGAATGCGATCGCAAAAGCTCTTAAATCTGGCAAGCGCCTCTTCCGAAATATGAAAAGATATATCCCGCGCAATGCCGGCTTTCTCCATCTGCCCTTCCATACAGCCCCTCCCATAAGCGATCCTGTGAAAGTTTATCCGCCGGTTTCGACATTAGTTTACCATGCCTCCATACAAAAAGCAAGTGCCCAGCCGAATGGCCGGGCGCTTGCTTGATTTTAATAAAAGCCTATACCGAAAGCAGATCGCTTACTGCATTTCCTTGATGGCGGCCTGCGCGGCGGCGAGGCGGGCGATGGGCACACGGAACGGGCTGCAGGAGACATAGTCCAGACCGACCTTGTGGCAGAACTCGACGGACGTGGGATCGCCGCCGTGCTCGCCGCAGATACCGAGGTGGATGTCAGGGTTGGACTCACGGCCCATCTTGGCGGCCATGGAGACGAGCTTGCCGACACCGACCTGGTCAAGGCGGGCAAACGGATCGCTCTCGTAGATCTTCTTGTCGTAGTACGCGCCGAGGAACTTGCCGGCGTCGTCACGGGAGAAGCCGAAGGTCATCTGGGTCAGGTCGTTCGTGCCGAAGGAGAAGAAGTCCGCTTCCTTGGCGATCTCGTCCGCGGTCAGAGCGGCGCGCGGGATCTCGATCATGGTGCCGACCTTGTACTTCATGGAGCTGCCGGCCTCGGCGATCAGCTTGTCAGCGACCTCGACGACGACGTCCTTGACGTACTTGAGCTCCTTGACCTCGCCGACGAGCGGGATCATGATCTCGGGGATGATGTTCCAGTCGGGATGCGCGGCGTTGACGTTCAGCGCAGCCTTGATGACCGCACGGGTCTGCATGGCAGCGATCTCGGGGAACGTAACGGCCAGACGGCAGCCGCGGTGGCCCATCATGGGGTTGAACTCGTGCAGGGAGGCGATGATGTTCTTGATGTCCTGAACGCTCTTGCCCATGTCCTTGGCGAGCTGCTCGATGTCAGCTTCCTCGGTGGGAACGAACTCGTGCAGCGGGGGATCGAGGAAACGAACGGTCATCGGACGGCCCTCGAGCGCGATATACATGGCTTCAAAGTCGCCCTGCTGCATCGGCTCAAGCTTGGCCAGCGCCTTCTCGCGCTGCTCGACGGTGTCGGAGCAGATCATCTCGCGGATGGCGGGGATACGGTCCGCCTCAAAGAACATATGCTCGGTGCGGCAGAGGCCGATGCCCTCGGCACCGAACTTCACAGCCTGTGCGGTATCGTGCGGGTTATCGGCGTTCGTGCGGACGCCCAGACGGCGATACTTGTCAGCCCACGCCATCACGCGGCCAAACTCGCCGCCGATGGTGGCATCGACCGTGGGGATGATGCCGTCGTAGATGTTGCCGGTAGAGCCGTCGATGGAGATGAAGTCGCCCTCGTGATAGGTCTTGCCGGCCAGCTCGAACTGCTTGTTGGCCTCGTCCATCTTGATCTCGCCGCAGCCGGAGACACAGCACTTGCCCATACCGCGCGCCACAACGGCCGCGTGGGAGGTCATGCCGCCGCGAACGGTCAGAATGCCCTGAGAGGCCTTCATGCCCTCGATATCCTCCGGAGAGGTCTCGAGACGAACGAGAACGACCTTTTCGCCGCGCTCCTGCCATTCCTTAGCATCCTCGGCGGAGAAGACGATCTTGCCGCAGGCAGCGCCCGGGGAGGCGGGCAGCGCCTTGCCGATGGTGGGTGCCTTCTTGAGAACGGCCGCATCGAACTGGGGATGGAGCAGCGTGTCGAGGTTGCGCGGCTCGATCATGGAGACGGCCTTCTTCTCGTCGATCATGCCTTCGTCCACGAGATCGCAGGCGATCTTGAGGGCGGCCTGCGCGGTGCGCTTGCCGCTGCGGCACTGAAGCATGTAGAGCTTGCCGTTTTCCACGGTGAACTCCATATCCTGCATGTCGCGGTAGTGATCCTCGAGCAGACTGCAGACCTTGACAAAGTCGGCATACGCCTCGGGGAACTTCTCTTCCATCTGGGAGATGGGCATCGGGGTGCGGACGCCGGCAACGACGTCTTCGCCCTGAGCGTTGGTCAGGAACTCGCCCATGAGCTTCTTCTCGCCGGTGGCGGGGTCACGGGTGAAGGCGACGCC